>JAIXQU010000028.1 GCA_027485575.1 Cytophagaceae bacterium | reverse complement strand
AATCTTTGAATAAAAGAAGAGCATCTTTTGGAAGCCTGCCTCGCACAGCTTTCCATTCGCGGTTATCCTCTCATAACCAATTTCTTACCACAAATTCAGGATAATAAAAAAAGGCTGCCCTTTGCAGGACAGCCTTTTGAAAATACCAGAATCTAATAATTAATGATTCAGTTTCAAAGCCATGTTGGTTCGGCCATTGTTGGCGATTACCTGGAAGATTCCTCTTGGTAAACTGGTTACGTCCAGTGGAAATTCACTTGATCCGACAGTAGCTGCAAAATCAGATTCGAAAACCACTTTGCCTGTCATGTCGATGACCCGAATATTCCATGACTCGTTTTCAAGACTTCCATTCAAAAGCAAGGTTGCTTTTTCTTTGGCTGGATTCGGGAAGATGGTTCCGGTAACGCCTTCGTCAGGTGTATTGATGTCATCTTCAATCATATCGGCAATGGCCATACGGCTGTTGCTGCCACATGGTTGGTTGATGGCAAGCACTCCGTCTACATCATACCCATCTGCGGTAGCCGAAAATTTCGATTTGTCTGATACATCGGTAATTCTCAACAAGTGCATGTACGGAAGGGTACCCAGTTCAAGAGTTCCGTCCTGACAAAGTTCGCCCAGATTGGTCCAGGTGTTTCCATCCAAAGAAGCTTCAAATGTTGCTTTTTCCGGATATGCGTTGCAGGTTGGGTTGCCATAGCTGGTTTCCACTACCTGAAGATCCGTTGCAGATGGATTGTTGAATACAAGGTAATCAAATTTAAGTGTGATTTTTCCTCCAAATCCAAGCGCTACGAAGTTAACCTTATCAGTTTTTTGAGGAAGACCAAGCGCATTCGCTGGAACTGATCTATCCAACGGGATGTTGCCTTCGTTCTTGCATTTTTTTGGCTCATATGAAACTACCAGATTGGCACCCGGTTTGATTGGGCTAACAACCGGATTTGTTTCAAAGCCATTCAAAGCCACAATTCCGTCTACATCATAGGCATCACCTACAGTTTGTCCTGCAAATGTGCTGCCAGTCAATGGGCTAACGTCAACCAAACGGATGTATTGAATCCATGGAAGAGAAGAGCCTAATTCAAATTCAGCATCCTGACATCCTTCTCCAATGTACGCAAATCGACATCCATCCTGAGAAGCGAAAACCCGGATTTTCTCTGGATTTTTCTCGCAGGTAAATGTACCACCCCAGGTTGTTTCAACTACCCTTACATCAGCTCCAGGACCATTCTTAATGGCTTTGCAGAACTTAAGGGTGATTTCTCCACCGAAACCAAGGCTCACAAAATTGATTGTCTGGTTGTTTTGAGGAGCACCTAAGGCAAGATTCGGATTGCTTCTGGCAGATGTGATAACAGCGCCGGTGTTGGTTTTTCCCTGACGGAAACTCACTACTTCTTCAGCGTAAATACTGTTACAGCCTTGT
Source organism: Cytophagaceae bacterium (assembly GCA_027485575.1). GTDB lineage: Bacteria > Bacteroidota > Bacteroidia > Cytophagales > Flexibacteraceae > CAMDMI01. The sequence goes on along the minus strand of JAIXQU010000028.1, from coordinate 14,285 downwards.
GCAGGAATTACAGAAAGTGTCAATGTGATCACTGAATCACAACCCGCTCTGTTTGGGATGGTCTTGGTGAATTCACCAGCAGTTGTCAATGTACGGTCGAAGAATGTATAACTTGCTCCACTGTTGATAGAAGCTGAAAATGCATAGGCAGTCGATTTCTTTACCTCTGCTTCGGCGGCCGAACGTAGTGCTGAAACACAACCCTCATGCTGAGCTTGCGCATAAACCGTAGTGCTTGCAGTAATCTGATTCAGAGTCAAGCTATTTTCGGTTCCCAAAATTGAGCCTTCCGTTTCAGAAGAATACCATACAATAGTTCCTGCCGAAGGAACCGCAGATACTGTTACATTTCCAACTCCACAAGTGCTTCCGCCTGTAGTTGAAATCACAGTTGGAATTGTCTTAACAGTGGCAGTGACAGCGAAACGGTCAGAGCTGCAATTGTTTTCAGTTGCCTGTGCATAATAGATAGTTGTTTCTGAAATAACAGGTGATGTAAATTGAGCACCAGTATTCAATACGATGGTTGATGAGTTTGTCTCAAACCAATTGATGGTTCCTGATGCGCTTACTTCCATTGATACATTTCCTGAGCCACAGATGCTTTCCGATGAAACAAGGCTGACAACTGGCTTCTGATATATCGTCAGGCGAAGTTTAGCGATTGAATCGCAACCAGCTGCATTCATGAATACTTTCTCGTAGTCACCGGAAGTTGTGTAGGTTGTTCCGTTCCAATCCTGAGATACACAAGCAGAAAGCGTTGTTTCAGAAGAGGTTGGCGTGTTGAATTTCACTTCTGCAACTGAACGCTCAGCGGAAACACAACCATCATTCTGAGCTTCAGCATAAACAGATGAGTTGAAGGCAACCTGAGTCAATTGTAAACTATTTCCGGTACCTAAAAGAGCACCTTCTGTTGAAGCTGAATACCAGGCAATGGTTCCTGCTGAAGCAGCAGCAGATACAGTTACATTACCGATTCCACAAGTACTACCTCCTGTAGTTGAGGCCACAGTTGGAAGGGTTTTTACAGTAGCCGTCACAGCGAATCGATCCGATAAACAATTGTTTAAAGTCGCTTGCGCATAATACGTTGCAGAACCTGTCAAAGTAGGAGTCGTGTAAACAGCACCCGTGCCAAGAACCGTAGTTGAAGTTGATGTTTCGAACCATTTGAAGGTTGCGCCTGTTGAACTCACTTCCAGACTTCCTCTTCCTGTTCCACAAATGCTGGCAGCAGAAACCAAACTCACAATCGGGTTTTTGTTTACCGTAATTTTGATAATGTTGGATGCATTTGAGTTGCAATTACCTTTCGATACGATTCTTCTGAAATAGGTTGTTTCAGTCAGTACGGCTGGATCATAAGAAATGGCGTTGGCACCGCTGATTTCAGCAAATTCGTTTCCATCGTTACTTGAAAGCCATGTATAGACAAATGAGCCAGAACCACCTCCGAAAGGATTAGAGCCTGAAATAGAAGCCGGATCGCCTGAATTACAAAAGGTTGAAGTTCCGGGTGCGGTAATGCTGTTGTTAGAAATGGTGTTTCCGGCAGTGATGGTGATGGTACACACATTACTTTCAATTGAGCAGGAAGAGCTCTTTACGATTCTGCGGAATCTTGTTGTATTAAAAACTGTTCCTGGGTCGTAAGATGATGAAGTTGCACCGTCAATGTCAGACCAATTGGTATTGTCAATACTCACCTGCCACTGATAGGCATAATTTCCGTTACCGCCGGTTGGCGTATTTCCTGTAATGATTCCAGCATTTCCTGAAAGACAGAACGTTGTGGCTTCAGGACAGATAATTGAATTTCCGGAAAGGACAGGAACTACTGTCACCATAACAGTTGATGTATTGGTACAAGTCGTAGAGAATGAAATATCATCCAGACCGAAGTCGTTTCCTCCTGCTACCAGGTTGTCATTGATGATGGCGATGTTTGCCACAGTTGCAGATCCTGAATTCCACTCAGTAAAAAACTGTTTCCATGCGTTCAATGTAGATGGAGCCTCAATGCGTGGACCAACTTCTACTCCATTGATCAGGAAGCGTAATTTTGAAGGATTGGAAGGATTCAAAGAGGTGATCCAGCAGGAGAAACTGTATTTGTTTCCAGGAACTACTTCTACCGTTTGTTTCCAAACTGCCTGGTCCAACGTAGTTGAACCATTGATGGCCATATAACGGTCATCGTTACGACCCGCCTCAGTTCCCTTGTTGTGTCCGAATCCAACGAATGAAGGATGGTATTTCGTTACACTGGAATCGGTACGGTTACTGACAACTGAATATTTTCCTTCCGGATAAAGACCAGTTCCGGTTGTATAACCTCCTGAAGCAAGACCGGCAACAAATGCGTATTCAGAATTGAATCCAGCATTTCCCTGATTGAACGTTCCATTGGTTACAAGTTCACCACTCGCGATGTAACCGGTTACGGTGTACAAGGTTGATGAAGCTGGAGAAGCAACGGTATTGCCTTCGACAGTACTGCTTAAGCCGGTCGATGGAGACCAGAAATATAAATCCGCACCGCTTGCCTGTAAATTAGCAGAACCGCCGGCACAAATTTCTTTGGCTGCTCCTGCGGAAACATTAACCGGTGTGTTGTTAACTGTCGCAATGGTTGAGGCAGTACATCCGTTGTCGTCTTTTACCGAAACGGAATAATTTCCACTCGCCAAACCAACCAAATCCTGTGTGGTTACACCGGTATTCCAAAGGTATGTGTATGGAGCTTTTCCATCTGCAACAATCAGGTTGATGTTTCCAACACTTCCCGGGCATGCGTTTTGCACATTGGTTTTCAATGTGAGCGTTGTGAGATTGAACTCAGCTGAAGATCCGCTATTGCTTCCGCATGTAACGGTAACTGTGTACTTGCCTGGATTTGATACCGAAATAGTTCCGGTAGAAGCTCCTGGCATAAAGACACCATTTCTGCGCCAAACGTATGATGCGGAATTGTTGCATCCGGAAACGTTGGCAACCATACTTGACGTGGCACCCGGGCAAAACGAAGTTTGACCGGTAATGGTTACAGTAAGCGCCGCCGGTGGAAAACTGGCGAATGCATTTGCTGTAAAGAACTGTAAAATGAGTGCGGCAGTAATAATGAAAGAGCTCGCACCATTCAGGTAGGAATTCCCCTTGGGAGTTCCACCTGTGTTAAGGAGAGTTTTTAACACTTGTTTTATTTATTTATGAAACAAAGGTAGAAATTACATTTCGGTTTGTTTTAAAAAATCAGACATAATTCTATAAAATAAAAATTAAAATATTATAAATCAGTATTTTAATAAAATAAGGTCTCGACGAGTAATTCCCATAACACTACAAAAATGCTGTAAAAAGTACTATAAACTATCTTATAAAATTATAGGATTATAGGAATATTAATTTTTTGAACTTGTTTTTCAGGGCAAAAAAAAGGAGGGTAGGTCAACTGTTTGGATCAGGTGTTCAATGTTATTTAAGGAGAATTTTCAAAGGATCTTTTTTCTGGCTGATTGGCTTGCTGTCTTTCAACTCCTTCGGAGGATGCCTTACTGCCTTTCAATTTTGAATTGACCGAACAGGTGTTTTTACAATTGTTCGGGCAGGGAAGTGTGTTCTTCCACATTGCACATCTGACCAAAGAACACCAGTTTAAATGGAGCAAGTGGCTGCGTGTCCAGCGCCCGTAAGAAAATAGGTTCAGCACTTCGATTTGGAATTCGTAAAAGGCTGGAATTCATTGGATTTTCCCATAGGCATAGACCATTTTTTGCAAATAAGGACCAGGCACCAGTTCAGTAATTTTCTGAATCTGGTAGAATTTTGTTCTACGAAATTTAAACCCGGATTAAGCAATAGGATTTAAATGATTGATTTTCTATGCTTTATAACCTCACCTAAATCCTCTCCAAGGTAGAGAAATCAATCATTTATGAACCAAAAGCTTTTTCTATTTCGGAATCTGGATTAAAATCCCCAAAAACAGAAGGTCAAAAAAAAACGGCCCTTAAAAAGAGCCGTTTTTTATTTCAAGCCTTTCAGCTTTTATTAGTTCAAGATGAAATCGAATGGCATGCGGGCTTGAATGCCCTCCATGCGCTGTATTTTTTTGATTTGGCTTAATACGGGATATAATTCACCAAGTTCCATTTGCATGAATTTTATTTTTGCCTCACCACCAAGTTGAGTCATTAACTGCTCAAAAAAGTTCTTTTCAACAGGTAAAAGTTTGATTCTGTAATCTTTTCCAATTTTGGCTTGTTGGGCAGCCAGTTCAATGGCTTTTTCTATTCCACCAAGTTCATCAACCAATCCATTTTGTTTGGCTTCCAATCCAGACCAAACCCTGCCGCCCGCTATTTTTTTGAGGTCTTCAACTTTCATTTTCCTGCCTTCAGCGGCTTTGGTTGTAAAAGTCTCATATATTTTATCCACCTCATGCTGAACAATTTGTCGCTCTCCGGCTGTAAAAGGTCTGGTGCCTTCGCCAATATCGGAATAGTTGCCGGTTTTTACCCCGTCAAATGTGATTCCCAATTTGTTCTTAAACATATTTTGGGCATTAAACATTAATCCAAAAACGCCGATTGAGCCTGTAATTGTGTTTGGATGGGCTACAATTTTATCGCATCCCATTGCCATATAATATCCACCAGAGGCTGCCACATCAGACATAGAGGCGATGATTGGTTTTACCTTTTTTGTAAGCTGAATTTCTCTCCACATCACATCCGAGGCAAGGGCAGAACCCCCGGGAGAATTGATTCTAAGCACTACTGCTTTTACTTTTTTGTCATTTCTGGCTTTTTCAAGGGCTTCACAGATTTTTTCGGAACCTATACTTCCTTCATCTCCTTTTCCTGAACCAATTTCGCCCTGGCCAAAGATGATGGCAATTTTGTTGGAAGATACGTCTCCTTCCTCCTCCTTGGATTCTCCATTTTTGTACTTATTGTATGTTATGAAATTGATTTCGTCTTCTTTTCCGATACCCAGTTTTTTTCTGATGCTTGACATCACCTGATCCGAATATGCAGTTTTAGAAATCAATCCCAATTGGACAGCATCTGAAGCACTTCTTACTTTCATGCTGTCTGAAAGTAATTTCGTGTTTTCATACGTTAAGCTTCTGTTTTGAGCAACCTGAGTAATGTTGTAGTTGTTGATGCTATTCAAAAAGGAAGTGGCTTGTAATCTGTTTGCATCACTCATGTTTTCCCTTAAAAAAGGCTCAACAGCTGATTTGAATTCTCCAACACGAAATACTTCCGGTTGAATTTCCAATTTTTCAAGTGTGCCTTTAAAAAATGGAATGTTGGTGGAAATGCCATTAAATTCAATCAGACCCTCCGGATTTAAAAAGATACTATCTGAGACCGCAGCAGTGTAAAAAGAGGCTTCTGAAAAATACTCTCCATAACTGTAAATAAATTTCTTCGATTTTTTGAAATCCAAAAGAGCTGTCCTTATCTCTTCGTTGGTGGCATAGCCAATTCTGGCAAAAGAGCCTTCCAAAAAGATTCCCTTAATTTTCGGGTCTTCTTTGGCTTTTAAAATTGCCTTCTTAAGCTCATAAAGTCCAATATTGGATTCCGGGGCACCAGGAAAATCCAGGTTTTCAAATGGATTTTCTACTTCCCTTTCTACAATGGGTCCATCCAATTTGATTTTTAAAACGGAATTGTCTTTTACAGAAACTTCATTTCCTTTTCCGGCAGAAGCACCTATTCCAATGAGAATAATCAAACCAATGAATAAGAAAAGGAAAAGTCCAAAAATTGTAGCGAGTGTATATTTAAAAAAGCTTCGCATTAAACGGTGTTATTTTTTTATGAAATCAAAAGTATTGAATTTTTAAGCCATGAATTGCAATACTTGGTATAAATGGGAAAAACACAAGTTTAATCTGCCAAAAAAGTAGAGCAATGGTTTTCTTTTTTTAATGAATAAGAAAAGAGTAAGAAAATGGGTGTTGAAAAATATTACGTTTTCAATTTCAATGGATTAAGATTTGATGAAAATAGATTCGGTAGCGGTCCAATTAAATTAATATTATTTGCCAACCTGCCTTCCCAATCACACATTGTTTTTTAGCCATTTAACCCAAACTTTGTTTTTAAAGGCGTAGTGTTGCTACTTTCGCTTTCCATTTTATACAAAACATGAAAAAAAATACACCTCTTTTTTTATTTATTTTCCTGAATATAAGCTTTTTGTGTGCCCAACAAAAACGGCCAATTACCTTGGATGATGTCTGGAAAAACCCAATCTGGAGAGAAAAAGGTGTTGATGAAATCAGTTGGTTCAAAAGTGGAAGTACCTATTCAGCGCTTGAGGATGAAAATGTTGAGGTTTATGACATCAAAACAGGGTTAAAGGTAAAAACCCTTATCCAGGGGAAAGATCTTATGTTGGATACGGTTCAGATTTCGATTCAGAACTACACCATTAGTTCAGATGAAAATATGGCTTTGATCGAAACTGGAATTGAACCCATTTACAGAAGAAGTTCAAAAGCATTTTTCTATTTGTATGATTTAAAAACCAAGAAGTTAACCCCGATTTCAGCTGGCAGGAAAATCTCCCTGGCAGACCTGAGTCCTGATGGAAAATTTGTGGCCTATTGCTTCAATAACAATTTATTTATGGTGGAGATAGCCACTGGGAAAGAAACCCAGATTACCACCACTGGAAAGAAAAATGAAATTATCCATGGCAGCTCTGATTGGGTATATGAAGAAGAGTTTGAATACTGGAAATCTTTTCACTGGTCACCAGATTCAAAGAAAATTGCTTTTTTAACCTTTGATGAAAGGCAGGTACCAACCTACAACATGCAGAAATGGACAGGGTTGTATCCGAAGGACTATACATTTAAGTATCCAAAAGCAGGCGAGAAAAACTCGAGGGTTGATGTTTCAATTTATGACCTCACTTCAGCCAAAACCATAGAAATTCAGGAAGGCGCAGAAAATGACCAATATATAGCCAGAATGCAATGGACCAAAGATGCCAACCAGCTATCCGTCAGAAGGATGAACCGGCTGCAGAACAAGATAGATTTGCTCCACATCAATGCCACTTCGGGATCAGTTGCCACCATTTTCTCAGAAACAGCCAAAACTTTTTTTGAAATCAATGATGATCTCACCTATCTGGAAAATGGTAAAGAGTTTATTTACAGTACCGATGTGTCTGGTTTTCAGCATATCTATTTATATGATATTACCGGAAAACTTATCAGACCAATTACTTCCGGTGCCTGGGAAGTGAGCAGTTTCCTTGGTCTGGACGAAAAAAAGGGTTTGCTATATTATATGAGCACTGAAGATAGTTCTATACAAAGGCAGTTGTATTCAATTTCTATCACTGGAAAAAACAAAAAGAAATTGAGTCAGGGCGCAGGAACCCATCAGGTTCAGTTTAATCCATCATTTACATATTTTATTGACGATTTCCATTCCGCTTTGCAGCCATCTGTTTTTAGTCTTTTTCATGCCGATGGAAAACTTGTTAAAGTACTGGAGGACAATAAGGAACTGAAATCGAGGTTGGATGGATTTCAGATTTCACCAAAGTCCTTTTTTGAAATTACTACGGCCAAGGGAATCAAACTGAATGCATGGATGATAAAGCCGCTCGATTTTGATCCCAACAAAAAATATCCGGTGCTTATGCATTGCTATGGTGGGCCCGGACATCAAACCGTGACTGATGCCTGGGGTGGACCCGATTTTTTCTGGTATCAGTTGCTGGCCTCAAAAGGATACATTGTTGTTTCAGTAGATAATCGTGGAACAGGAGGAAAAGGGTCAGAGTTCCGAAAATCAACCTACGCCCAATTGGGAAAACTGGAGTGTGAAGATCAAATCGATGCTGCTAAATATCTTTCTACCCAATCCTACATAGACCCAGCCAGAATAGGAATTTGGGGATGGAGTTTTGGTGGATACCTGACCAGCCTGTGTCTGACCAAAGGTGCAGATGTTTTTAAATCGGGAATTGCAGTTGCCCCGGTTACCAACTGGCGATTTTACGATTCAATTTACACCGAAAGATATTTGAAGTTGCCTTCAGAAAATGCCTCAGGGTATGATGAAAACAGCCCGGTCACATTTGCCGATCGCTTAAAAGGAAATTATCTTTTGGTCCATGGAACAGGAGACGACAATGTTCATTTTCAAAATGCGGTTTCGATGGTCAATGCCCTTGTAAAAGCCAATAAGAAGTTTGATTCATTTTACTATCCGGATAAAAATCATGGAATCAGTGGTGGCAATACCCGAAATCACCTTTATGGAATGATGACAGAATTTGTGCTTCAAAAACTGTAATTTCTATTTGTATTCAGTGTTATTTTGGTTTTATCCTCTGAAAAAACTTACCTGCCTTATAAAATCATAAGTCTTAAAACTTGTAAATCAAAGCTTTAAAACTTATTGCCGGGGTTAGAAATCCAACCTTGGATGGAAAAATTTATCTGGGCCCTTCGTTATTTTTTTCTACTGATTAGAAAAAGCATCCTCATTCCTTTTTTAATAGGATTGCAGGCTTTTGCGCTGTTGGTTGTACCCCAGGGAAAAGATGTTTTGATTGCCCTTTCAAATGATTATGATCTTGTTTTTCAGACCATTGCATTTGAGTTTTCTATCCTTATTTCCGGTTTGGTTTATTTTTCAGGTGGGTATTGGTTGTTGTTTTTTTCCGATACCAAAGGCCATAATTATCAGGAGCCAGAGTTCTATTTAGAATCTCATTTGAAAATCAAGGCATGGAAATACCATGAATTTATTCAAAAACACAGAGGCTACCTCATTCGGTTGTACACTGGTTTTCTTTTGTTTTCGCCCTTGATGATCCAATTGGCAGCCTATTCATTTATAGATTTTTCTTTGGATGCCTGGTTTTTCACATGTTTTTCTTCGTTTTCTTGCTTTTTGCTGGTGATTTATGCAAGGAACAACCGGAGTTTTTTTCTAGTTAAAGCCTGTGGAATTGTGTTTTCAGGTATAAGTAAAAACCTGGAAGAAGTGCTTGGAATACTTAAAAAACAGTTCTCAAAATGGTTTCTTCCCGCTTCAATTGGACTGAATGGCAAGGTTGAACCGAACTTTCAGTATTCCATCACCACGGAGGAAAAGGTCAGAAGTTTTTTTAATGCCTTCTCATCCTTGAGGGGCGCTTTTTATGTCAAGTTGGGGTTGGCATTGGTGATTTTGGTTTTGCTATTGGGCCTTCCTGAAAATGCCATTGAGCAATTGGGACCGGCAACCATCCTTGTGTTGGGCCTTTGCTTTTGGGCGGTTTTTTTGATTTGGATAGGATTTTTAAACAAGCTTTTTCTGTTTCCTTTTTTCTTTTTTATCGGGTTTTGGATTTTGATTAACAGCTATTTTAATTCTGATCACCCGATCTGGCTGCAAAAGGAAAAAAGTACAATTGCCAGTTCCAAGCCTCAAACCATAGACCAAACTTTTGAGAATTGGCTTTCTACCCGAAAGGGATTTAAGCCCAGGCCTGAAGGTGGGTTCTATTTTAATGGAGAAATATTTGATGAGAAAAATTGCTTTAAATACCTGGTAATTAACGCAGAAGGCGGTGCCAATCGCTCGGCATACTGGACCGCTTTGCTTCTCGATTCTTTAAGGGGCAGGCTCGGGCCCGCATTTGACGAAAGACTGTTTGCACTATCTTCAGTTTCAGGAGGTTCAATGGGTACACTAAGCTATCTGGAGGCTAGAAAAGGAAGTCCGGACTCAAAAATCAGCCGGCAAATCAGCCAATATTTTAAAGAAGATTTTTTATCGGTTTTAAACAGCAGGCTTCTGGTAGGAGAGGTGTTTAACAGCATTTTTCCAATGTATAACAGAAATCTGGACCGGGCTTTTGCTTTTGAAAAATCAATTGACAATAAGATAAGACAACATTTTTCGAGCGACCCGCAAAAGACCCCATCATTCAACGATTTGGCCTTTAATAAGCTAAATTCGGACTTGAATCCAGTGGTTTTACTTAATGCCACAGAATCAGAATCAGGTAAAAAAGCCATCTTGTCCAACGTCAATTTTAAATCTGGTTCCTTCCCGAATTCGACATTTTTATCCTCAGTTTTACGTCAGAATATTTCTACAGGTACAGCCATTCATCTTGGGGCAAGGTTTCCTTTGTTTTCACCCTCAGCTGCCATTGAAGATGAGTCGGGAAATGTGAGACACTATGTAGATGGCGGCTACTATGACAATGGTGGATATGAAACAACGCTTGAAATGTTGGAATCTATCCAAAATTCAAAATGGGGAAAAATCGTTAAACCAGTGGTCATTACACTGTCAAATGAATTTGAAAACGAAGAGGTTTTGTTTCAGAATGCCGGGTTATCTGGAAGTAAAAAGGAGAAAAATACGAAAGGAGTTTTTTTCCTGAATGAAATCCAATCTGTATTTTCTGCTCTGGTAAAAATAAGGTCTGCAAATACGGAAACCCACAAATCAGGATTGATTCGGTTTCTAAAGAATGAGAATCAATCAGGTATTTTCTTTGTCGATTTCAATCTTAAGGCATTGGGAAGAGAAATTCCTATGAGCTGGTATTTGTCTTCAGGAGCAAGGGAAAAAATAGAGAATCGGGTTGAAGTAGTGATGAAGAAAACGACAGGAAGGCTCACTGTTAAAAACTTGTTTAACTGCAAGGCTGTCTCAAAGCCTATTTTGGTTCCTGATGTAAAACCAGAACGCAAGGAAAATGGAAATACAGAAGTAAAAAGGGATTCAAAAAAGCTTGTTCCGAGCTCTAATACAGTTAATTCCGGATTGGTTTCTCAATCTACCCACCCTTATCTTTACTATTACAGCAAAAGCCGAAAGGAGTGGAGGCTGAAATCTGAAGCCGACTTCGACATTAAAAAAATTAAACCCTATAAAAAGGGTAAAAAAAGAAGGAGAATAAAGGAAGGAAGCTAAAAAAGCTGAAAGTGAATCAGTTGGTCAAAAAATGGACCGATAGAGGCGGGTGCCACTAAAATTGAAAATAAAATTCCCCAGACAGAGCCGTAAAAGTGGGCATCATGGTTTATTTGACCTGTATAATCATTTTTGGCTGCATAGGCTGTGTACAATAAATATATGGCTCCAAATGCAAAGCCAGGCATAGGGAAAATTATGACCAGAATTGGGCTTGTTGGGTTAAACCAAATGGCTGCAAACAAAACGGCAGAAACAGAGCCGGAAGCTCCAATAGAACTGTAGCCCCTGTTGTCCTTATATTTAAATAATGTACCCAATTCAGAGACCACCATTCCTGCTATGTACAGAATGGCGAGGAAGAAACCCCCATTTCCGTTGGTGTAAAAATCGAAGTACTTCTCCACGGTAGGACCAAAAAAGAAAAAGGTCATCATGTTGAAAAGGAGATGCATTCCACTTACATGGAGCAAACTGCTGCTGAAAAAACGGATATACTCTTTGTTGTTCCAGACTTTGGCTGGATAAAAAGCATACTTGTCAAAAAAATGAGGATTTTGCCAGGCATAATAACTGGCTCCAACTGTAATAATGATTATGATTAATGAAACGATCATGGTTTTGAAAAAACAGCCATTAATTCTGGATCCACCACATTTCCGTACTTTCTGGAATTATTGGAGAATAAAATTTTTCCAATGGGTTTTAAAATCAATTTCCACAACAGACTGCGAATGAAACCAGCAAAGCCAAAAGCTACAGGTCCATTTCCTCCTATGTGTTTAATATCGAGACCAGAAAGACCAGAAAGTTGGGCCATAGAAGGACCGCTAAAATGGGTGATGTGTGTGAAATCACCGAAGGCGATTGGAATCCCAAATGGAGATGCAAAATTTGGAGTAAAAACCATAAATGAGCCGCCTGAATTTAATTTTTCTTTAGCCAATTTGAAGGTTTCCAGTACTTTAGGTTTCTCAAAATGTTCTAAAAGGTGAGCACAAATAATGAAATCATACTTTTGATTGGATTCTTTTAGAAACAAAGTGGCATCCTGAGAAACGATTCTGATTCCTTTTACCGTTTTTTCTGAAATAGAAGTCATCTCTTCAGAATAATCTACACCGGTTATGTTTTCATAACCCAGGTTCTTTACATATAACAAAAAGTCGCCATTGCCGCAACCCAGATCAAGAATTTTTGATTTCTTATCTGTTGGTAAAAAATTCGCCAGCCTGCTTTTCCAATAGGCTTTTCTAAATGGAAAGTCATTGATGGCATGTTTTAAATGGTTGGAGTGGTAGTTTTCGTAAAACTCGTGCAGATCTTCGTTTGACATTTTACTATTTGGTGCTCAAGGTCTAATTCAAATATCAGGAAATAATAACATTGTTTTCTAACCGTGGTAAACAATCGTATATGCTGTTTTGAAGGCAAAACTCAATGTCTTTTTGAATGTTCAATCGGTTTAATCTTTGAAAATGGGAAGTATCTTTCAGGTATTCAAACATTCTGCCTTTGTGCAATTCATACAAATCTCTTGAAATCAATGCGCTATCGTTCCCGATTTGAAATGAATCTTTTAAATAGGCAGTAATTGCGCCAGCAAAAAGAGTATCTTCTGAATTGACCTGCCCTTTCCAACCGGCACATAATAAGATAACATCCAATCCTCTGATGTATAAATAGTCACAAACAGATTTTAGATTAAGAAAAGAGCCAATCACTACTTTTCTGGCTTTGGCAGAAAGGATAATTGCCTTCGTGCCATTGGTGGTTGTCACGCAGATTTTTTTTCCCTGCAAAACCGGGTCCATGTAACTGAAGGGGGAATTGTCAAGGTCAAATCCTTCCATTTTCAATCCATTTCTTTCTGCTGCCGTGATGTAGCCCTTTTGGCCATAACTTGCAGATTCTTCGAGGGTTGCTACGGGTAAAATTTCTGAAATTCCATGTGCAAGGCCAGTTACCATGCAGGAGGTTGCCCTCAAAATATCTATGACAACTACAATTTTACCATCCAGTTGGAATAAAGGCAAAAGTTCTGGGGTTAGACAAACATCTATCTTGGGCATTAGCCAATAAAATATTGAAAGAGAATGAGTTAAGATTTATAGAAAGGCAAAGATACTACTTCTGCCTCAAGTAACCGGCCTCTGACATCAATAAAAATGCGGTTTCCGGGTTTTGATAAATCCACTGGCACATATGCCAAGCCTATACTTTTTCCTATCGAAGGAGAAATAGTTCCGGATGTTACCATTCCGATTTGCTCACCCTCCTGGTTTTTTACAGGATAGTGGCCTCTCGCAATTCCTTTTTCAATTAGTTCAAAACCAACCAGTTTGCGGCTTAAGCCATTTTCTTTTAGTTTTTTCAGATAATCAGAATCCACAAAATCCTTGGTGAACTTCGTAATCCATCCCAAACCTGCTTCCAAAGGATTTGTGCTGTCGTCAATATCGTTTCCATACAAACAGAAACCCATTTCAAGTCGTAAAGTATCTCTTGCACCAAGACCGATGGGTTTTATTCCCTCCGGAATTCCAGCCGAAAAAAGCGCATTCCAAAGTATTTCTACTTTGTCGTTTGGGACATACAATTCAAATCCTCCGGCACCGGTATAGCCTGTATTTGAGATAATTACATTTTCAATTCCAGCAACTGTTCCTTTTGTAAAGTTGTAATATGCGATTGGGTCCAATTCGACATCAGTTAGTTTCTGAATTACTTGTTTGGCCAAAGGACCTTGAACGGCAAGCAAGGAAATATTGTCAGAAAAGTTTTCCATTTTGGCACCAAACCGATTCTGACTTTGAATCCAGTTCCAGTCTTTTTCAATGTTGGAGGCATTGACAACCAGCATATATTCTTCAGTACCAATACAATACACCAAAAGGTCGTCTACAATTCCACCCTTACCGTTTGGCAAACAGGAATACTGAACTTTTCCAGGGGTTAATTTTGAGGCATCATTGGAGGTCACCCATTGAATAAGATCCAGCGCATTTGGGCCCATTATCCAAAATTCACCCATGTGGCTTACATCAAAAACACCCACACCTTTTCTAACAGTATGGTGTTCGTCGAGATCGGAACTATATCGAACAGGCATGTCGAAACCTGCGAAGGGCACCATTTTGGCGCCTAAAGATTGGTGTACTGCATGCAAGGCAGTTTTTTGAATGGTGTCTGTCATTCTTTGTTTTTTTTATGTAAAAATCGATCCGGATTAATGGGGAGTTGTGTTAATTCCTTCGGAAAAAGGAGCTACAAATTAATCATTCATAAAGTCCTTATCGGTCATTTTTTTGATGCTTT
>JAIXQU010000065.1 GCA_027485575.1 Cytophagaceae bacterium | reverse complement strand
TTGGTAAACCTCATCCATTTCAAGTAGCAAAACTTTAAATCCACCTCCTTCTGGTGATTTTCGAAAGTCAACATAAGCCTGAACCGGGTCTGAATAGCCTAAGGCCGGTTTTCGTAAAACCGGATGGCTCACTACAATATAATCAAACGCCAGCGGGTTTATATTTGTAAAAACAACGGGCTCAACCATTGTGGTTGAAACCACAAACGCCTGATTATGAATCATAAAACTTCTTGAAATTGCAGTATTTTCAATTCCTGCAATAAAGTTTCCTCCCAAAGAAGAGACGCCTACTTTTATAGGTTGGGTAGGATTAGAAATATCATAAAGCTCCGGAATAGCGCCAATGTTCTCAAATCTAACTCTTGAATAATTATTAGGATTAACAGGAAGTTCAAATATTTGATTGACAAAGCCATTTGGCATTTGAAATGTAGCCGGGTATTTTACCCTTGCATAGGCAGTAGCGACGTTGGTCTTTCCTCTGGCAACTGGCCAGATCTGAAGTTTTCCATTCTCAACCAAATTTCCCGGAAACTCTTTCTTCCATATATATCCACCTACTCCAGTAAAACGAAAGGTATCCAATCTTGTCAGGCTTGTGCTAAGATAAACTTCAATTTTATGATTGAGGTCTACTCTTCCAACCTGGTAAATTTCTAATATGGGATTTGGACCTTGAAGATATTGATTGTTTATCCCTGAAACAGCGGTGTACAAATTATCTATGACGCCCAATTTATTTCCAAATCCAGGATTATCAGGTGTTGAGCTTGGCTCTGAACTATATTCTAAACCAACCAACCCTTCTCCCGGAGTAAAAAATGATGAGTGTGTTGACCTAACTCCTTTGCCCTGAAAATATCTGTCGCTTTTAAAAAAACTGGCGGTCCGCCATGCATAATCTTCAAAAGGCACTGATGAATTGTTGTTAAAACCATTATCAACAACCCGTTTTCCTCCTAAAGTTGGGGTGTAGGTTAAAAAATAATGTGCAGTATCATCATAAAAGGAACGATACACATTGCTGGCTGTAATGGGTTTCTGATACATTTCCAATTCACCCAGACCGTCATTCATTAAGCCTACAAAATCAATATAGTCATTGTCATTCAAGAAATTATCAGTTCCTGTTTTTACAAGGATGGCTTGTTCTATTCCCCTTCGAAACAATTGAAAACCAGCTGCATTCAATGTGCCTAAATTAGGAAAATGTTGAGACAGCAAGGAAGTTGGCAATCTGTAAACCCCATCTCTCCCTACCTTTATCTGGAGATATGTCTGACCAGGTCGCACCCAATCGATGTAGGTTGGAGCATTTTGACCAAAAGTTGAAAAATTGAGTACGAAAACGAAAAAGGCCCCTTTTAAAAAAGCAACCCAGGAAAATTCTCTCATTAAATTTATGACTTTCATTTTGGTTTAGAACATAGCTTTTAAACTAAAAATATGGCTGTATAAAGCTTCCGCCTGATTTCCCAAATCTGTTATTGCATAGTCGATTGCGATGGCTTTCCATTTCAAACCAATACCAAAATTAACCTGATAATTCCAATCTGTACCGTTTTCGAAATTCTTTATTTTTTGCCAACCAGCCAATCCTCCCCTGAAATAAATAATGTTAA
Source organism: Cytophagaceae bacterium (assembly GCA_027485575.1). Lineage (GTDB taxonomy): Bacteria > Bacteroidota > Bacteroidia > Cytophagales > Flexibacteraceae > CAMDMI01. The sequence continues at coordinate 4,573 of JAIXQU010000065.1, read as the reverse complement.
AGGCGGAAAGTTCCATACCAAACCTTGGGTCCATGGAAAACAGTTTGGTACTGACGGGCGCATTTCTTTTTCCATCAAAGGTTGTTACCATATCAACAACTGGCATAACGGATAATCTTTCATTTAAAAAAGAAAACTTTCTTGTTAAACCAAAAGTCCAGGATGGCAAAGTGAGCTCAACCGAATTTGTGGGAATGGCATTTCCTGTTGATGCGAAAGTGGACTCTAATTCTGTTGTATTATAACTCCAGGCATTAAAAGTGGTGGCAACATCTCTTGCCATGCAGGCAAACTGCCATTTTTTATAGGAGTAACGAATACCCGCGTCCAGGCCAAAACCCCAGGCATTGGCAAATTTACCAGCATTCCGGTAAATGATTTTTAAACTTCCCCCAACTGAAAGCCCTTTAAAACCAACGTTTCTCCGTCCATAGCTAAAAAAAAGTGCGTTATCGGATGAGGAAAATGAGGTAATTCTGCTGTAATCCACCTGACCATTGTCTAATAAAAATCTGGTATCCGGAATATCATCCACTCCAAATCTGATAAATGAAATTGCCAATGTACCCAAACTATCAACTTTTGTTGAAAATGCGCCATAATCGTAATTTGCAATTCCGCCAAAATAGCTTGCATGCATTAAACCCAGCTCATTTTTTTTGGTTTGAGACGCTAGTCCCGCAGGATTCCAATAGGCTGAAGTAACATCTGAAGCATAAGCCGATTGAGCACCAGACATGGCCAAACCTGTGGCCCCAACACCAATAGAAAGAAATTCGTTGGAATACTTTGGTGTCCGCCATTGGGCATCGGCGTAATTGGCTACCAGTGAATAATATATCAGTAAAAATAAAAATCTCTTATTTCTCATAAATTAGGCAGACAAAAGTAACCCAAACCCAAATCCAACTCAAGCCAGAATTATCTAAAAAATTGAAATGTAATCTTTTATGCAAAAAAGTGGTTGGCAATAAAAAAAAACATAAACTTGCCCTATCATAACCAGGCATGTTCAAACAGAATAAAAACATATTTACCGGCCTTTTTATGGCCGTTTGTTCGGTACTTTTCACATATCCATCTATGGCAGGAAATGATGGGTTTGTTTTTGGTCCGAGAGGTCTTGGGACAGGTCAAAGTGGATTATTGCACACTGACATTTGGGCCAACCACAATAACATAGGTGCATTGGGTTGGCTAAAGAAAAGTGGGGCCGGAGTCTCCTTCGACAACAGGTATAACCTAAAATCCTTTAACCAAATTGCATTAACAGGCGCATTGGTTTCAAAAAAATATGGTGTTGTAGGAATTGGAGTTTCCAGGTTCGGTTCTGAACTGTTTTCGCAATCAAAGGCAAGTCTGGGTTGGGCAAAATCTTTTGGAATTGCCTCAATAGGTTTGCAAGGACAGTGGTACCAGGTAGCTGCAGATGAGTTTCCATCCAGGCACTACCTAATTTTGAATTTTGGTGGCCTTGCAAAACTGACTTCCAAGGTTCATTTTGCTGCCTCAATTCAAAATTTAAATCAGGCAAAAGCATCTGATTTCCAGTCAGATAAAATACCAACTATAGTGCGGGCCGGCCTTTCTTTTTTGCCAAACAACAAAGTAAAACTCATTTCAGAAATTCAAAAGGACCTGGATAAAAAGAGTATTTTCAAAATAGGAATTGAATATGAAGTCCTCAGAAAAGTATGGGCAAGAACTGGATTTTCTTCTCAAATACAACAAGTCTCTGGCGGAGTTGGCTTTGAATGGAACCAATTTCAATTTGATTATGCAATTGCCAACCACCCCCAATTGGGCTGGACCAATTCAATTGGAATAAATTTCATTTTCGGAAAATCCCAATCAGACCAGAAAGAACCAAGCAAGGGAGAGAACGATAAGGAAAACAAATGAAATACTGGTTATTCATTTTAATTCTTGCTTTTGGATTGAATACCCAAAAGCTATTTGGCCAAACCTATCCAAGGCCGGAAATACAGGTTGAAGATTTCATTGAGAACCTGTTTAATCTTCAAAGTTCCGATGTCAATTATGAAGATTTGTATGAGCAACTTTTGCTTTTGTATTCCAACCCTTTGGATTTAAATGATGCAACTCCGGATGAACTCCGCAACACCTATATATTAAGTGAAAAGCAGGTTCAGGATTTTTTAAGCCATAGGCAGAAAACCGGAAAGCTATTGTCGATTTATGAACTTCAAAGTATTCCTTCATTTGACCAGAATACTATATATGCATTGCTCCCATTTGTTATCGTCAATGAAACTCCATTAAACCAGGATAATAAAGGTCTGTTTAAAAGAATTGCCATAGAGCCAAACAACAGTTTGATTGTTCGGGGTTCACGGACTTTAGAAAATCAGAAAGGATATTCTGAGGCCATTCCAAATGCTTCAGGCGATTTGCCCGCAAGGTATCTCGGCGACCCAAATAAAATTTTCCTGCGTTATCGGGTGAGCCATGTGAAAGATTTCAGCATCGGATTTACCAGCGAAAAGGACCCTGGTGAACAACTGAGATGGAATCCAGCCACCAAACAATACGGCATGGACTTTTGGTCTGCACATTTTATGGTTGAGAATAAAGGCCTGTTCAAAAAGGCAATAGTTGGAGACTATCAATATATGTTTGGGCAAGGTCTGGTTTATTCTGCAGGATTTGCTGTAGGGAAAGGTTCTGAACCTGTAACCACGGTCAGAAGATCCAGTATTGGAATCCGGCCTTATACTTCAGTTCTTGAAGGATTGTTTTTCAGAGGAGGCGCAGCCACACTTGGATTTAAAAACTTTGAAGTAACGGCGTTGGTAAGTTCTAAATCTGTGGATGGAAACATTCAGTCTGCATCAGACACAGTAGATAACGACTTCATAGAAAATTTTACTTCCTCAATTAACATTACGGGTTTTCACCGGACGCCAACAGAATTGGCAAATAAACAAACCAACAGAGAAACGATGCTAGGCACATCGGTCATTTATAAGGAAAAAACCGGAAAATGGGAATTGGGGGCACTTGCTACCAGCATCCAATACCAGTTTCCAATAATCAGAAGACCTTCAGTTTACAACCAGTTTGACTTCAATGGAAGTTTAAATCAGAACCTGAGCTTTACAGGACAATACAACTACCAGAATTTTTCCTTTTTTGGTGAATCGGCTATTAGTAAAGGTGGAGGCCATGCTTCAGTGGCTGGGCTTGTAGGGAGTATTGGAAAAGGATTGGATATTAGCATGGTTGCCAGAAATTACTCCAGAGATTACCACGCCTTTTATAGCAATGGATTTGGCGAAGCCACAAGAAATGTAAATGAAAGAGGAATTTACTGGGGCTTAAAATACAGGGCACATCCCAAATGGTTGGTAGCTGCCTATTATGACCGCTTTGTGTTTCCATATCTTGCTTTCCAGGCCGATGGTCCATCATGGGGAGACGAGTACCTTTCAAGAATTACTTTTTCTCCGTCAAAGACAACCTCATTTTTTATCCAATACAGAAATGAGTCTAAGCTGAGAAATCTTGCAAGCAACCAAACTCCAACAGATATTCTGGTAACAACAAGAAGGCAAAACTGGGTGATGCAGGCAGATGTCAAGGCAAATTCATGGCTTTCTGTGCGGACCAGGGTACAGGGGAGTATGTGGAATCAGGAAAAGGGAAATCCTCAAACCTATGGCCTGGCAATTTCACAGGATTTAAATTTTGATTTTGGCAAGGTCAGCATTAGCAATCGTTTTAGCCTGTTTGATACAGACGATTATAATAACCGTCAGTATTTATATGAAAAAAACGTTTTATATGCATTTTCAATTCCGGCTTTAAATGGCCGGGGAATCCGGGTTTATTCCCTCATTCAATTCAGTCTGAACCGAAAATTTGACTTCTGGTTAAGGGTTGCAAGGACCATCCAAAGGGACCAAAAAACCATTGGATCAGGAAACGAGGAAATTAAAGGCAACTCAAGAACAGATCTTGTTGTCCAAATCCGATATAAAATTTAGAAAACCCGCTAAAGATTACACGGTATTGCCTTTTGAAAATCTTTTTTATTTCAAAATAAAAATCGCTTGATTATCTGAAATTCAATTATTTGAAGGATAAAACTCCTCCCCTATTGTCCTAAAAACCACTAAAAACCCTATATAAACTACCTATTTATATACAAGTAAGTTTGAAGCCATCAAGAGAAGCAAATATTTAAAACAATACCACACCTTTGTATTGTTCGCACTGAGGCAGCTCAATACGAAAACAAAGAAGGCAAAAGAGATAAACTAATCTCCAAGTCAATTAACTCATCAAAAAAAAATATTTATCTAAAAAAAGATGGTGGTTTTCCATTGTCTTCTAAAAAAAACGGATCTACTATTATACATTTTTAATTGTGTCTAAAACCCTGACCTACAAAGAATTGAGAATACAAAAAATATTGGCTTAGGCCTAAAGAACATAAATAGGGTTTAGAAATAAAGTAAAGGTCCCACGTTTTGCGTGGGATTTTTTTTGTTAAACCCAGATTAAGACATAGGATTTCAAGGATTGATTCTCTATGCTTTACAACCTCACC
>JAIXQU010000071.1 GCA_027485575.1 Cytophagaceae bacterium | reverse complement strand
TATGTCAATAGGGGTTTTGGCTTTATTGGGTATCCTGGAAGGGTAGGGATATGGCCGGAAGTCAGCGTATTTACACTTCAAAAAGCATAGTGAAATTGGGCATTGAAAATCTATTTGGCAAAAGCCAATTATTATTCAAGCCATGATATTTCATTTTTTTACATTTGCGTCCTTTTATTCGAGTTATAAAAATAAATATAAGTGTCTTTAATCAAATCAATTTCTGGAATCCGTGGAACAATTGGAGGGAAGCCGGGTGAAAATCTATCTCCTTTAGATGTAGTTAAGTTTTCTGCTGCCTTTGGTACGGTAATTTTAAAAAATGCGAAAACTTGCAAAATCGTAATTGGCAGGGATGCAAGACCTTCTGGCGGTTGGGTTTCGCAGCTGATTTCAGTTACACTTCAGAATCTTGGCCTTAATGTGATTGATTTAGGATTGAGCACAACACCAACGGTTCAAATGGCAGTGATCAACGAAGGGGCTGATGGTGGAATTATTATAACCGCAAGTCATAATCCAGCCCAATGGAATGCACTGAAATTATTGAATCATCAGGGTGAGTTTATTTCTGCTGCAGATGGAGAAGTTGTTTTGGAACTTGCTGACAATGAAGATTTTATTTTTGTAGAAAACAAAAAGCTGGGGTCTTACACGGAAGACAACAATCAAATCCAGAAACATATTGAGGCAATTCTTCAAATTCCTCTCGTGGATGTGGCAGCCATAAAGGCTAAAAATTTTCGGGTCGCAATTGATGCGGTAAATTCAACGGGTGGCATTGCGGTTCCAATGCTTTTGGAAGCCCTGGGTGTGGGAAAAAATAACATAACTAAATATTTTTGTGAACCCAATGGCCAGTTTCCCCACAATCCTGAGCCCATTCCGGAGAACCTTACTTTTATCTCATCAGAATTAAAAAATGGAAAATTCGACCTGGGCATCGTAGTAGATCCCGATGTCGATAGACTTGCCCTTATTTGCGAGGATGGTTCTATGTTTGGTGAAGAATATACCTTGGTTGCCGTTTCAGATTATGTGTTAAAAACCAGGGTTGGAAACACGGTGTCAAATCTGAGTTCAACCAGAGCCTTGAGAGATGTTACGCTAAAGGCCGGAGGACAGTATTTTGCATCTGCAGTTGGCGAAGTAAATGTGGTTGAATTAATGAAGGAAAAAAATGCGGTAATTGGTGGAGAGGGTAATGGCGGAATAATATTTCCGGAACTTCATTATGGAAGGGATGCCTTGGTAGGAATTGCACTTTTTCTATCACATCTGGCCCGGTTTGGAGGCACAGTCTCCAGATTAAGGGCTCAGTATCCCAATTACTTTATGTCCAAGAATAAGATAGAACTAACCAAGGACATTAACGTCGGAAAAATACTGGATGATATTCAGGAGAAATATAAAAAGGAGCCCATTAACAATATTGACGGTGTTAAAATTGATTTTGAAGATCAGTGGGTGCACCTTCGAAGATCCAATACGGAACCTATAATCAGAATTTATGCAGAGGCTGATTCTGAAACTAAAGTTGAATCACTCACCAAAAAAATAATTAGGGATATCAAGGAGATTATCAATCCTTAGTATATTTAAATTGAATTAACACCAAATACTTGAAAATGAGAATATATCTTGACAATGCAGCCACTACCAAAGTCGACCCTTTGGTGGTAGAATCTATGTTGCCATATCTTATGGATACTTATGGCAATCCATCTTCGATCCACAGCTTTGGCCGTGAATCGAAAGCAGTGATTGAAAAATCAAGAAAAAAAGTGGCTGAATTGTTGAATACGTCTCCTTCTTCCATCTTTTTTACATCAGGGGGAACTGAAGCAGATAATTGCGCCATTGTTAGTTCAATTGAAAAGTATAAAGTTTCAAAAGCCATTACCTCACCTTTGGAACACCATGCTGTTTTACACACCCTGGAAAACCTTCAGAAGGCGGGTAAAATTGAGCTTGAGTTATTGAATGTTGATGCCAATGGTAATGTTGATTTAGATCAGCTTTCCGTAAGCCTGGAAAGAAATCCGAATTCTTTTGTGTCTCTGATGCATGGAAACAATGAAATCGGAAATCTGAATCCTGTTTTGGAAATTGCTGAAATGGTAAAAGCCAAAAAAGGAATTTTTCACTCAGATACAGTCCAGACAGTGGGGCATTTTAAGCATGATTTAAATGTTTGGAAGGCTGATTTTATGGTGGGTGCCGGCCATAAATTTCATGGTCCAAAAGGCATAGGATTTTTATACATTTCTCCCGATGTGAAAATAGACCCAATTATTCATGGTGGGGCGCAGGAAAGAAATATGAGGGGAGGAACGGAAAACATTTCCGGAATAGTAGGTCTGGCGACAGCACTTGAAATCGCCTGTAAGGAAATGGAGGAGCATAAAACCCACATCAAAGGACTGAAATCTCTAATGATAAAACGGCTAAAAGAGGAGATTGTGGATGTCCGTTTTAATGGAATGAGCGGAGATATTGAAAACAGTCTTTATACAGTATTGAATGTAAGCCTTCCACCTTCAGAAATGGGAGAAATGTTGCTATTCAATCTGGACATTAATAACATTGCCGCATCTGGAGGAAGTGCATGCAGTTCAGGTTCTGAACTGGGTTCTCATGTACTAAGAGGCATCTCAGCTAGTCCGGACAGAGGGGCAGTTCGCTTTTCCTTTGGAAAATATAACACCAAGGATGAAGTGGAAACAGCAGTTCAGGTATTGGCTAAGATGTATGCATCAAAAACCGTTTCAGCGTAATCAATTTTAGTAGCCGAATTTATTGGTAAGCAGTTCGGCTATCTGAACGGCGTTTGTGGCAGCGCCTTTTCTCAGGTTGTCAGCCACAATCCAGAGATTCAATCCATTCTGAATTGAGTTATCCCTTCTGATTCTACCTACAAAAACTTCGTTTTTTCCATGGCTGTTAATTGGCATGGGATAAATATTATTTTTAGGGTCATCTTCGATAATTACACCTTCTGACTTTTTCAAAAGATTGTAAATATCAGACAGCTCAAAAGGCAATTCTGTTTCAATGTTTACAGATTCTGAATGACCTCCAATTACTGGAATCCGAACCGTTGTGGAGGTAAGCCTAATGGCATCATCTCCCATTATTTTTACAGTTTCATTCACCATTTTCATTTCTTCTTTGGTATATCCATTTTCCAGAAAAGAATCAATATGAGGAATTACATTTAAATCTATTTGATGTGGATAGGCCATTGGACCACTAAAGATGCCTTTTCTTTCATTCAGTAGTTGTTCCACTGCTTTAACCCCGGTACCGGTGACAGATTGATAGGTAGAAACCACAACCCTTTTTATTTTATAAGCTTTGTGAATGGGATACAAAACCATTACCATTTGAATCGTTGAACAATTTGGATTTGCAATGATTAGATCAGTTTCTTCCAAAACAGCCCCATTGATCTCAGGAACTATAAGTTTTTTGGAAGGGTCCATCCGCCATGCAGAAGAATTGTCTATTACTGTTGTGCCTGCTTCTGCAAATTTTGGGGCCCATTCCAGTGAAGTGGAACTTCCCGCCGAAAAAATTGCAAATCTTGGCTTTTGCTGAATGGCCTCTTCAATTCCAATAACAGAAAGCTCACCATTTTTGAAAGCTATTTTTTTGCCTTTAGACTTTTCAGAAGCCACTGCCAGAATTTCTTCATTCTTTAATCCCGACCCGGCCAGCACTTTTAAGATTTCAGTTCCTACCAGTCCGGTTGCGCCCACAACAGCAATTTTCATTTTTTTTTCAAAATTAGAGTTGCAAATATGCATGTATGATTTTTTTTCGCCCTAAATGAAATCATATTTTTCATTCTCAATTTTTTGAATCAAATCGCAGACTGATATTAAATATGAATAACCCTATTCTTGTCATTGGTGCCGGAAGAAGTGCATTTGCCTTGCTTCAATATCTTAACCAATTTGCAGAAGAAGCATCTTTCAGATTTTCTTTGGCAGACGGCGATAATTCTGTTTTGCAATTGAAATCCCAGACGTTAGCCAACTCCGATCCGATTTTGTTTTCAGCCTTAGGGGTCGGGGAGTTAATCAGTCTAATCAAAGGCCATAGAATTGTAATTTCTCTTTTACCTCCTGATTTACATCCCTTGGTAGGCAAGGCCTGCCTGGCCTGCAATGCACACCTTATTACGGCATCTTATGAATCTCCGGCCATGCGGGAAATGGCCAACGAAATAGAGGAAAAGGGGTTGGTTTTTATGAATGAATGCGGATTGGATCCAGGCATTGATCACATGTCGGCCATGGAGATAATTGATGACATTCATTCAAAAGGGGGAATCATTTCAAAGTTCCATTCCTATTGTGGGGGTCTTGTTGCCGATGAAGATGACGACAATCCATTTAAGTACAAGATTTCCTGGAATCCAAGAAATGTTGTTTTAGCTGGAAAGGGAACCTCCAGATATTTGTGTAATGGTCAAACAGCACTTTTGCCCTACCATAGATTGTTTTCCACCGCAGAAGATATCGTAATCAAGGGCTGGGGCGAATTTGAAGCCTATCCTAACCGGGATTCAATGCACTATGCCAAGGTATATGGGTTGAATGAAATTCGAAATCTTAAACGTGGGACTTTGCGAAAAAAAGGATTTTGCAAGAGGTGGAATGTTTTTGTTCAATTAGGGATGACCAATGATGATAACCTTCTTGAATTTCATGAAGGGGCAAATTATTGTGATTTCCTTTCGGTTTTTCTTCCTGAGTTCAGTTTGGAAGGAGAAAAGGCCTTAATGGAGGTAGTAAATGATGAACAAATTGTTCGCGATATCCTTCAGATGGGGTTTTCTAAAGAAAATCCTGAAATTCTGCACCGCAAAAATGGTACGCCTGCCGATTTTTTATTGGATTTGATCGTGATTAAGTGGCGTCTAAATGATACAGACAAGGACATGGTTGTCATGGTTCACCAGTTTGAGTACATCGTAAATGACGTTGAATATCAGACTGTTGCATCTTTTGGACTCAAGGGAATTAATTCCTCAAATACCAGCATGTCACAAACTGTAGGCCTTCCATTGGGTATTTTTGCTAAGATGTTGTTTTACAATGAAATCCATCAAAAAGGATTAGTTTTGCCGTTGTTTAAAAATATTTATAGACCTATTCTGAAAGAGCTCGCCAATTTTGGTGTTCATTTTCAGGTAGATACTCAGCCTCTAAACCGGAGTTTAAAGCTTAAAAGTTAATACGTGAGTCTTACAAATATACTATCAGTCATCATTGGTCCACTTATTGCGATTGTTGTTGCAGTAAAATATCGAACCAAATTAAATTCAAGAGACGGTTCGTTGCTGGGCACCTGTTTCTTTCTCTCTTTACTGACCGTCATTCCTTCCCTTGTAATAAAATACACAGCGTCTGAGTTGGGTTTCAATGAAAGGGAATATTCCTTATTTGGAAAAATCGGGTATTCGGCGTTTTCAGCCTTTATAGATGAATTAAATAAATACATCATCATCATTGCCTATGCCTATCGGAAGAGGGAGTTTGATGAACCTTTGGCTGGAATTCTTGTATGCATTATGATTGGAATGGGCTTTGTTACTGCGGATAATGTCTGGCACATCATAGATGCAGATAAATATTCCGATACATGGCGGATGTTGGTTTCTATTCCCGTTGCTTTGATTTGCGCCATCATTCTGGGCTATTATTCCGGTTTAAGCAAATATGGACTGGATTCAGATGATTTAAGCTCTTTTGGCTTAAGGATCCGGGGTTTGGTAACAGCCACTTTTTTTCATGGGTTCTATAATTTTTTCCTTTTCATGGAAGAGTATAAATCTCTAATGACCTTAATGGTGATAGCCAGTTTTATTGCTTTGATTCAGGTTTCAATTAATTTGGTAAGAACCAGTAGATTACATACCAGATTAAAATACAGCCGTAGAAAAAGGTCAGGTACCAGCGAAGAAGCTGTTTTCTAAAGATTATTTATAAAAATTTTATTGTGTCCGGGTTTAGTTCCGGATTAGCTTTCCGCCAGTGAGAAGACTTTGAATTCTTTCCAGTGTTTTTCTTTCTCCTGTAAGTGATAAAAAAGCTTCTCTTTCTAAATCCAGCAGGTATTGTTCTGAAACCAATTGAGGATAACTAAGGTCGCCTCCGTTGATTACATAGCTTAACTTTTCGACTACTTTCTGGTCATGTTCGGAAATCTTTCCGCCAACTTTCATGGCATAAATTCCCGCCTGGAAAGTCGCAATTCCACCTCTGCCCTGAACCTTGATGTCCTTTTTTGGAATGGGTTTGCTGTAACCTTGGCTTGCAATTTCCAGGGCAAGTTTTTTGGCATCTGCAATCTGTAAATTTTTATTTACTGAAATTCTGTCGCCATGTTGAAGAATACCCATATCGAAAGTATCATAAGCGGAAGTACTGACTTTTGCCGTAGCGATGGTCATAAAAGCATTTTGAAGACTGTTAAGCTCTGTATCACCGGCTTCCAGTTTTTGGGAGACACGCATGGCCATTTCTTTTGTTCCACCACCACCCGGAATAAGGCCCGCACCTACCTCGACCAGACCCATGTAAGTCTCTGCGGCTGCCTGAACCCTATCGGCATGCAAAGTCATTTCGCAGCCACCTCCCAGTGTAAGTCCATGGGGAGCAAGTATGACAGGGATGGATGAATACCGAACCCGCATAACGGTTTGCTGAAATTGTCTGATCATAAAATCAATTTCATCAAATTCCTGCTCCATGGCGTACATAAAGACAAGCCCCAGATTGGCACCGGCAGAGAAATTGGCTCCTTGATTTCCAATTACAAGACCATTGGCAGATTTCTCAGCAATGTCGAATGCCCGGTGAAGTCCTTCTACAATTTCAGAACCAATGGTATTCATTTTGGTGTGGAATTCAAGGCAAAGAATTTCATCCCCCAAATCATGTAATGTGCTTCCTGAATTTTGAAAAACTGGTTTTTTATTCCTTAAATCATTTAGAATTATAAATGTAGATAAAGATGAAACCGGAAGATAACCGTTGGTCTTAATGTCGAAATAGTGTTTTACTCCATTTTCGGTTTTAAAAAATGACTGGGCTCCGGATTTTAACATTTGGTTAATCCATTCAGGTGGGGTTTTTCCAAGGGCTTTGATTAAATCCAAACCTAGCTCAAAGCCAAGACAATCCCAGGTCTGAAAGGGCCCCATTTCCCAACCAAAACCGGCACACATGGCATCATCCACTTTGAAAATCTGGTCTGCTATTTCGGGAACACAGTCTGAAGCATACCAAAATAATCCCCCCAACATTTGCCTGTAAAAGTCGCCTGCTTTGTCTGTGCCTGCAGCTAAAACCGACCACCGCTTCTCCAGTTGTTCAATACTTTTGGTGGCTTCAAGGGTTGCAAATTTTGCTTTCTGAGGTGCCTTGTATTCAAGCGTTTTGGAATTTAAAGTCCAGAATTCTTTTTCACCCTTTTCATTTACTTTTTTTGCGAAAAAACCCTGGCCGGTTTTGTCTCCCAACCATTTGTTTTCAAGCATTTTTCTAATAAAGTCGGGTACTTCGAGTACGGGTTTGCCAAGGGCAAGATTTAAACCATCGGCTACTTTAACCAATGTGTCAAGCCCAACCACATCTGCAGTTCTGAAAGTGGCCGATTTGGGATGACCAATCACAGGTCCCGTTAGTTTGTCTATTTCTTCTACGCTTAAGTCAAGCCTCTGCTGCACACCAATCACATCTAAGATGGAGTAAACTCCAATCCGGTTGGCTATAAATGCAGGGGTGTCTTTGCAGATTACCGTGGTTTTTCCAAGGAAATGTTTGCCATACATATCAAGAAAATCTATTATGGCAGGTTCAGTTTTACCGGTTGGTATTATTTCCAGTAAGGGTAAATACCTTGGAGGATTGAAAAAGTGACTTCCGCAAAAATGTTTTTGAAAGTCATCAGTTCTGCCTTTTGCCAACCAGGTTAATGGAATTCCGGAAGTGTTTGATGTGATTAATGTGCCTGGAGTTCTGAATTTCTCTATCTTTTCATAAAGACTTTGTTTTATTTCAAGGTTTTCAACAACAGCTTCAAGGATCCAATCGCAATCTTTTATTTCTGCCAGGTTATCTTCAAAATTTCCGGTTTTTATCCTGGATGAAAAAGAGGGGTGGTATAAAGCAGCAGGGGAGGAGGTTAAGGTAGCTTTTAATGCATCATTCACAATCCGGTTTCTTACCACAGCGGATTCCAGATTTAAACCGGATTTTGTTTCCAGGTCATTGAGCTGTGCAGGTGGTATATCCAAAAGCAAGGTTTGAACCCCAATGTTGGCAAAGTGGCAAGCGATTCGGCTACCCATAACCCCTGAGCCTAAAATGGCGATTTTGTTGATCCTCCTTTTGGTGATTTGCTGATTTTCCATGTTGTGCAGATAGAGACGTAAGTTTACGCAGGCTTTTTATTTTCAGCCCTATTTTTTTTCAGTTTATCAAAAAAAGTAAATCCAGATTTAGGGTAGCAAGGCCCTTCTTATTTTTAGTGCAAGGCTGCCCTGAATTCCAGCCCATTTAGAATTTCTGCTTCTATCTCCAATAGTTCATTCAGCCGCTGGTAAATCAGTTTTTCATCAAAATAATGAAGTGCAAGCTCAACAAAGACATTGCCATGCTTTGCCTCCGATGCCCATAAAATTTTATAAAAACGTTTTATTTCTGGTTCGGTCAAGGCTTCCTCCACCATTCTGAATCGTTCTGCACCTCTGCACTCAATGATGGAGCCCAGACAAAGGCGGTCAATTAATCCTTCATCTCTTCCTTTTCTTACGTTGGATATCAGTCGGTTCACATAAATATCCTGCTGCATATCATGTGCCAGAGAAACCCCTAGTTTTTCCATCCAAAGAACGACATCTCTGAAATGCTCCAATTCTTCAATGGCGGTATCGATCAACGGTTTTATGATCAATGGCCGGTCAGGATATTTTGAAACAAGGCTCATAGACATTGCTGATGCCTTTTTTTCGCAACTTGCATGGTCCTGTAAAAAGGAAGGAAAATCAGCCATTACGGCTTCAACCCATTTGGGCGAACTTTCAGATTTGAGGTTGAGGGAGAATTTCATTGTTTACAATCAAATACAAAGAAGCGGAAAAAGATGTTGAACAAAATGGATTTCCGGGAAATTTAAAATGAATTCCTGAGTCATTAAAGGTTGATTGGGTTGATTCAATTGGGAATCAAGGGTTTTTCCGCAGTATGGGTTCCGAAATTGAAATAAAGAATTCCTCTGGAACGAAATCAGCATCGGTTTGCTTTGGATCCTTATCTAATTTGAAAAGCCAACAAAGCCGCCTGTAAACAATGCAAAAAACGTAGGACTATCACGTTCACTCAGGTTTTTAAGGGTTACTTCAAATGCTAGATCTTAGTTAACTGACTTTAATTCAATGGCTATTACTTGTCCGCCATTGGCATAAAATACACTGGCATTTGTGGGCTGGCCATCAACGATTCCTTAAAAGTTTTGTATTTCAAATTCCCGGTAAAAAGTATTCTAAATAGGGCCTGCTGAAAAAGCTTTTATCTACTTATTATTAACTGTTTAAGATTGAAATTTAAGATAAATGTGCAAGGCTTTTAAAACAAGCCAATCAAAAAGCTTGCATTTTAAAAAGGCGGGGAGGAAGCTTTTTCCGCCATAGGCGGATGGGCCGGAAGCGGGAAGGAGCATTGGAAAAGCTAGAGTTTTTTGCATACTTTTTGGTCCGCCTTCGGAGGAAAACAAGTATGAATCTCGGAAACCGACAATCAATTCGAAGGAAGGATTTTGTGCGTTATATTTTTACTTTTTCAGCGGACCCTAAATACCGGTTTGTTGGAGACCATGATGCAAAACTAAAACGGGGTTGAATGTCTGAAATTCCGGCTCAATGGACATTTTGGATTTCTCCGCCAAATATCCTTTGTTGCAAACATGTTGAATTCCATTGTTTCCATTGAAATCTTCAAATCGCCCATTCCCCTTAAGGAACCGTTTGTTATTTCTTTGGGACCCTTGTTTGCTGCAGACAATCTTCTGGTCAGGATAAAAACCAGCGATGGGGTAACAGGTTGGGGAGAATGTAGTCCCTTCCGGACTATTCATGGAGAAAGTCAGGAAACAGGATTAATTGTAGGTCAATATCTGGCCAAAGTGCTGATTGGCAAAAACCCTTTGGACATCGGGGATTGTATTTTGGCAATGGACAAGGCGATTTTTGGAAATGCATGCATTAAAAGTGCTTTTGATATTGCTTTATTTGACATTGCCTCTCAGGTAGCTGGTCTTCCATTATTTGAGTATTTGGGTGGAAAATCCGGAAAAATTCTAAAAACGGACTATACGGTCAGCATTGGTCCGGCGGAGAAAATGGCAGCCGATGCCAGAAAGATCATTGAAAATGGCTTTGAAATCATCAAAGTAAAACTGGGTGGAACTGAAGCGGAAGATGTGGAAAGGATTCGGCAAATTCGTGATGCAGTGGGCTATGAAATTCCATTAAGAATTGATGCCAACCAGGGCTGGACGGTTGAATCTGCCATCACCATCCTTGAAAAATTATTTTCTTTCAACATCATGTATTGTGAAGAGCCCATTCCCAGACAACTATTCCAAAAACTGCCGGAAATAAGAAAATCCAGCCCGATTCCCATAATGGCAGATGAGTCTTGTTGCGATCATTTTGATGCTGAAAGGCTCATTGAAATGGGTGCCTGTGATTTAATCAACGTGAAACTTGGCAAGTCGGGTGGAATTTTCAAAGCCTTGAAAATTATCAGTCTGGCAGAAAAGGCTGGGATGGACATTCAAATCGGTGGTTTTCTGGAATCCAGGCTTGGCTTTACAGCGTCTGCTCATTTGGCTCTCTGCAGTGAAAACATCAAATACATTGACTTCGATACGCCATTGATGTTTTCTCATGATCCGATTTCCGGAGGCATCGAATTTGGAAATCTTGGTGAAATAACCTTGCCCGGCGGGCCCGGCCTGGGTACTTCTGTGGACCGTTCTTTTCTGGATTCATTGGTCAAGGTGGTAGTTTCCTGATTTTACTTCAAAAAATGGTCAGTTTGGTTCTTTTGAAAACTCTACAGGAAATTCAGGTAGATAAAAATTTCAGGTATTAATGTAAAGGTCAATCATTCAGGCAGAGAATGAAGGGTAGAAATCCGACCTAAAGTACAGTTTTGTCGAGAAATATATCGCATTAGTTAAGGATTCAGATACATTTGATGGATTCTAAATTTTTATGACAAAAAACCTGTATTTATTCCCTGTTAAAAGAACTCAAAAAGTTGTTTTAACCATCGTTTTCTTGTTTTCTGCTGCCTTAGCCAATTGCCAGCAAACTGATACGGTCAGGACTTTTCAATTCAGTGATACCAAACGAAATGGGACTTTTCTTTTCCCAACTGACACATCCATCAAATACAGCAAAATAAAAATGTTGTACAGGATGCGTTGTAAAAATGCACAGGTTTCAACCAGTGCCAACAGAAACCTTGGATGTGGCGAATGGGACTACAGTTGTAATACCTATCTCACGGATTCCGCAAAAATAGATTCTGTAAAAGCCAGCCATCCCGACCATAGAATCAATGGATTTACAGGTGCCAATTTCCCATTCAAATACCTTCCAACCAAAACATTTACAGAGTATTTGCAGAAAATCACCACAGTTCAATCTGTCAGCAATGAATCTGTTTTCTCCATCAATCAGGGTACAGCAAGTATCCAGGAGCCGTTTTCAGCCCAGGCAGGAAATCGGAAAATTCAGTTTTTATGGACGGTACAGGAATTGGTCCAATCCGGCCTTTCAGCAGGTCCGGTTCATGGAATGAAATTAGATTTTACCCAGGCTGGAAACAGTCTTTCAGGTCTTAGAATCAGAATGAAGCCATCTGCAAAAACTTCAATTTCTCAGATTGAAGATACTACTGGTTTCAGGCAGGTCTATTTTCAAACCACGGGTATTAACCAAACAGGAGAAGTCAATTTTCAATTCTATACCCCGTTTCAATGGAATGGCACATCCGGAATTATTATAGAATGTAGCTATAGCAATGGAAATAGTTTTCCTCAAATGCTTCTGAAAGGTCAGCAAACTACCAATCCACTCTGCGTTTCCAATGCCAATAATGATGGCTATGTGGAATTTGATGGCGTATCGTCAGGGATCAATGCAGGTGACATTGAAAGTCTGGATAGCGCCCAAAAATTTACTTTGGAAGCCTGGGTAAACATCCGTGAATGGCAAAACTGGACGGGTATTTTTAAGGATAATTCGAAAACTGTTCTTGAAACGGGCGACACTCCGGGCCAGTTGTTTTGTATCATCAGAAATCAGGCAAACACGTATGGTTTTGCAGCCAATGTTTTGCCGCTCAATACCTGGACTCATGTGGCAATGGTTTATGACGGTACCCAAGCTTCAAATATCAACCGGTTAAAGCTTTTCATCAATGGGGTTCAGGTAACATTGACATTTTCAGGCACCATTCCAAGCCGGACTGAAAACAACAATACCCCCATAATTGTAGGGCAAGGTGTCGCCTGCAGGATCGATGACCCACGGATTTGGAAGACACCGCTAAGTGGTGAAGTCATAAAATTCTGGATGAATAGAAAAATCAGGCCAAATCATCCTTTTTATTCTTCACTTGAATTTGAAGCCCATCTGGATGAGATAAACGGAAATGTAGTTTCTGATTCATCTTCATACCAACGAAATGGAACCCTTTTTGGAAATGCACTTCGAAGACGATTTAATGGTGCCGATTTGTTTAAAAACCTGGATTCTGTATTCTTCAGGCCAAATATTTCCTGGCTCAGGGGAACATATTCCCTAACCACAACCAATGCCGCTGTGCTCGATTCAGTGGCCGATTTGCCAAAAACGGTTGTGAAATTCCAAATTCAAAATGACAAGCCTACTGCGGTAGATACTTTAATACTATATAACGCAATCAACCAGAAAGTTTTGAGTGAAACCGGGTTGTTGATCCGAAATATTGCTTCTGTTCCCGACAGCACAATTCAGATTCAAACCTTAAATTATTTCCAAAAATCTCCTCAGAAATTTGAATTGATGTCTTTTGTAACTCCTTATGGCATAGGCATCGATTTTGGAACCAAAGGAAAAGTATGGGAGTTTGATATGACTGATTTTCAGAACCAGCTCAAGGGAAAGAAAAGAATAACCATAGAAAGAGGAGGTGAGTTTCAGGAAGAACTGGATATCCGGTTTGTTTTTTACAGGGGCGTTCCGGCAAGAAAAGTTTTGTCATTAACTCAGCTTTGGCCTGTAACCCAATCCGGATTTAATGATATCCTTCAGGACAAGGTTTTTGAACCCAGAACTTTGCGAATGCATCCATTGGCAAATTCTTTTAAAATCAGGTCAGTGATAACGGGCCATGGCCAGGAAGGAGAATTTATCCGCAGAACACACAGGTTTAATATCAACGGAGGAACCCCTGAATTTCAATGGGATGTTTGGACCCCATGTGGTTTGAATCCTGTGTATCCGCAAGGCGGAACCTGGGTTTATGACAGGGCAGGATGGTGCCCTGGTGCTCCGTCAGACGTGCAGGAGTGGGCTCCGGTCCCTGGGCTGCAAGCAGGTCTGAATGCCAGTTTTGATTATGGAATGGATGCCGCTTCTGGCGATTCAAGATATATTGTGAATCATCAGTTGGTGCAATATGGACCCAATAGCTTCACCAATGATGCTGGCATTTCGGATGTTAGCTCTCCCAGTGATAGAATCGAATTTTTCAGGAGAAATCCATCCTGCATGAACCCCACTGTACAGATTACGAATCAAGGCACTGCAAATTTGAATTCCCTGATAATTCACTTTGGTTTGGATGGAGGCCAATCCAGTAGTTTTACCTGGAATGGAATTCTTGAACCTTTTAAATCAGCCAAAGTTGAACTCGCCTTGCCAAATATGGGTGCAGTTCCGGGCGTTTTCAAAGTTTGGTGCAGCAACCCAAATGGAGGAGCAGATGAAAATCCAGCCAATGATACTTTGCGTTCGGCCTATTCTGCCCCTTATCAGTTGCCAACCCAATTTATTCTGGAATTCAAATCCAACCTTCGGCCGGAAGAAAATTCATATGAAATCAGGACCTCGGATGGAACACCTGTTCTTATCCGTACTGGATTTGCAACCAATACTGTTTATAGAGACACACTTAATCTTGCTGAAGGTTGTTATGAATTACACTTTCTGGATGATGGGAATGATGGTCTTAATTGGTGGGCAAATACCGCTCAAGGAACAGGTTACTTACGGATAAAAAAGCACACTACAGGCGCCATTATCAGAACTTTCAATCCGGATTTTGGCGGGGAAGTTTTTCAGCAATTTGTGGTTACTCCCGTCTTATCTACCCAAAAACCAATAGCGGTTATTTCTGACATGGAGGTTTATCCCAATCCAACAAATGAAAACCTTCAAATAAGTTTGGGCATGTCCAGGGCCTCGGAACTGGAAATTGAAGTGTTGGATTTACTGGGAAAATCTCATTTGCATCTCGGTGTTGGAAGCGGCATTCACGAAGATTTAAACCTGGATGTTTCGAGCCTTTCGAGTGGTGTTTACCTGCTTCAGGTGAAAACCGAAGGCCAGGTGAAGGTGAAAAAGTTTGTGAAAAATTAGAGGTAACAAGTTGGAAATATTGCATTTAGTGTTTTAATCCACTTATTGATTTCTCTGGTGCTATTGCCAGTCTTTGATTCCTCTGATTAACATCGGGCGTGGCTCCAGCCACGTTCGGACTATTCATAAGCCTCTGGCTTACATAACCAACGTGTTGTCAGAAAAAACGGGAATAATTTTGTGGATTATTAGAAAGATGTTTGATTTGGCCGGAGGCCATACAATAGCCGGAACGTGGCGGAGCCACGCTCCATTTGCAGTTGTTTATCGGGCGTGGCTCCAGCCACGTTCGTTTTATTCATAAGCCTCTGGCTTACATGACATAACCAACGTATTGTCAGAAAAAACGGGAATAATTTTGTGGATTATTAGAAAGATGTTTGGTCGCAGGCCATACAATAGGCGGAACCACGCCGGAGCATGGCTCCATTGAGGGGGTGAAAAAACCTTCCAGGTTTGTGACGGCTTAGGTGCCAGTACGATTTTTTTGATCTCGATGGCATGGCTCTGCGGATTGCTGAGGTGCAGGTAGAAAATGCCGTTGCCGCCCCAGGTGCTGAGGCTGATTGTGGTTCATTAGGCAGTGATGCCATTGGCCAATGTAAAACCAGAAAAAAAGTTCTGTATGATTTTCCGCCTGAGATTTTCCGCATAAATTCAATTTTTTCGATTGAGATTTTTAGCAAAATCTATTGATTTTAGACCGGGAGTTAATACTTTTGAGACATGGATTTAATAAAATACAGTATCAGACTAATTGATAGTCATTTACTTGATTGGAAAGATGCCCCCCAAAGAAAGCCCTTACTCTTACGAGGTGCCAGGCAAGTTGGAAAATCTTCAACCATCAGGCATTTGGGTTCAAAATTTGAATCCTACTTTGAGGTGAATTTCGAATCTATGCCAGAGGTTCGACCCTTCTTTTCTGATTTTGGAAAACCTGAATTGATACTTGAAAAGCTGTCCATCTATTTTGGAAAAACGTTGGAGCAGGGAAAGTCGCTGTTGTTTTTGGATGAAATCCAGGCCTATCCGGAAGCACTCAATTCCCTACGTTATTTTTATGAGAAAATACCTGATTTACATGTCATTGCTGCCGGGTCTCTTTTAGAGTTTGCACTTCAGGAGCTGCCCAGTTTTGGGGTCGGTCGAATTCGTTCCCTGTTCCTTTATCCTTTTAGTTTTGATGAATTTTTGATGGCGATTGGCGAAAAAAAATTAATGGATCTAAAAAACAGTGCCGATCAGAAAACGGGCCTTGAGCTTGCTTTTCACCATAAACTGAACGACTACTTACGGAAATTTATGGTAATTGGTGGAATGCCGGAAGTGGTTGCAAAGTATGCACAGGGAATTTCTATTCTTGAAATTCAATCTGTTCTGGATGACCTCAACTTTTCCTTTCAGGATGATTTTGCCAAGTACAAATCCAGACGGACAGCACATCGAATTTTTGAGGTTTTTCAATCCGTGGTTTTTCAAATGGGAGGAAAGTATATTTTTTCTAAGTCGGTGGAAAGTCTGAGCGACAGGCAGGTACAAGAAGCTGTTCAATTGCTTATCCTTTCAGGACTTGTTATTCCGGTAACCCACACTTCAGCCAATGGGATTCCAGCTGGTGCAGAAGCAAATCCCAAAAAAAGAAAAATGCTGGTTTTGGATACGGGTTTATATCAGCGATTGCTCCAGTTAGACCTTTCTCAGGTTTGGCTCAATGAAGATGTAACGATGGTTAATAAAGGAAATCTTGCCGAATTATTTACCGGATTAGAGTGGCTTAAATATGGAAATCCCTATGAAAGGGAATCGCTTTACTACTGGCATAGAGAAACTTCAAGCAGCAATGCTGAAGTTGATTATGTGGTTCAGATTGGTGCTTCGCTCATTCCTATAGAGGTAAAATCATCCGGCAAGGGAAGGATGCAAAGCATGCACAGATTTATGGATGAAAAGAAATCAGAACGAGGTATCCGGATTTCAATGGAAAACTATGGGCAGTTTAATCAGATCGATGTTGTACCATTGTATGCCATCCATAAAATAAGATTGGCCAAAATTTAAACCCAGATTCCGCATGGCCGCAGGCCATACAATAGCCGGAACCACGCAGGAGCGTGGCTCCATTTGCAGTTGCTTATCGGGCAAGGCTCCTTGCCTTGTTCGGACTATTCATAAGCCTCTGGCTTGCATAACCACTGTATTGGCAGAATAAAACGAGATGAAAACCTGTTTGTCATTACAAAGATGTTTGATTTGGCCGGAGGCCACTGAATGAGCAGGAACGCGGCGGAGCCACGCTCCATTGGGCAAATTCATTTAATAGCTTCGAAATTAATGTCATTGCCGCCTCTTTCATTTTGGTTTTGCAGGAAATTTAGCGAAATAAATTCCGAAAAAAATGGGACAGGATTCAATCTTGAATTTTCCAAATTTATCTTCTTCCTGGTGTTTTCAGTGCATATCTCCGGAAAAAGAAATACAGTTTCCCGCGGATTTGCGCAAATTGGAGATCGCAGATTTAGGCAAGGTGGATTTATAATCTCAGCCAGGATGCCTTCCTCAAACATCAATGCGACGTTTGGTTAATATGCCTTGTTTCTTATATCAGGAGTCAAATTAAGAGAGGAATTCTGCTTTTGTGCAAGATCTTAAACTGTTTCGAACAAGACAAAGCTTCTCCATTTCTGATTTTTTAATCAGCTATTCTGAAAAATAATTTACGATATCTGAATTATGAAGTGGGAAAATTAAATAATTTCAGACCAAAATATTTTACTGGGAAAACCGACGATAAAAGGCACCAGAATATCAGTAGAGCATATTATTGGTCTGCTTACCCAAGGTTGGACGGAAGCCCAAATTCTGTTTTGAACTCTGAATTGCCTTTATTGAACCTATTATTCGCCGATCAATTCATAACCAATGAAAAAGAAACGGAAAATACAGAAGTATCGTAGTTTTGCAGAAGGTTAATACCAAGTAAAACCCTATGCTTCTTTTAAATTAACGACTTCTTATGTTCGACCAATGCTTGCACAAGTCCAACCGTGTGCGATCATTTTCTATCTTTCTTTCAATCCTGTTCTTTTGGGCCGGAATTGATTTGTCTTTCGGACAAGGTCGGTTTTCTGCCATCAATTCAGGAGAATGGACAGATGCCAATTCCTGGCAGTTGGTTTCAGGCATTGATGCCGGATCCAATGGAATTCCAGACGGATTGGACACCGCCGTTGTTCTTTCAACAACGGCTAACGCAGTTTCAATTTCTTTAAAATCAAATATTACAGTATCAACACTATGGCTTGAAGGGGGTATTGTTTCCAATGGTATGCACCAGATCAGTTTAACTGATTCTGCCAATCTCTTAATTGGCTCTGGTGGTTTGTTGATAAAGGAGGGCAACAGCGATGAAAGACCTGCATCTTTTTCTGCTTCAGGAGGAGCCGCTTCTGTTTCCGTACTGGGAGATGTCCGAATGCAGGGATCGTTTGCCGGAAGGAGTATTTTGAGCATCACCTCTTCGGCAAGCATCCATTTGTCAGGTAATTGCGATCTTAATACCGGAATCAGCACTTTTATGAATTCCGGA
The DNA here is from genome assembly GCA_027485575.1 of Cytophagaceae bacterium. GTDB lineage: Bacteria > Bacteroidota > Bacteroidia > Cytophagales > Flexibacteraceae > CAMDMI01. The sequence continues at coordinate 12,173 of JAIXQU010000071.1, read as the reverse complement.
GGATTTATTCGATTTGTCGGGAGCAATGCACAATTAATATCCGGCGATTTAATTGCTACAAACCTTGTAATTGACAAACCGAATGCTACCCCGGTAATTGCGGGTGGCAATATTTCTGCCAGCACAACCCACATTTCAGGAATCAGCAGGTTGAACATCGGTGCGTTCACCGGCCACGAACTGGGCTTACTATCAGGTACCGGGAGCCTGATGATCACTGCCCCGAATTTTGGAAGTACTTTCTTTCCAGGTGGATATTTTGATAATTTCCTTGCACCAGCTGGTTCAGGTACAATTGAGTATTTTGGGGATGACACCATTCGCATTTCGGACGTTCCTCCTTCCGGTAAATGGTATGCCAATCTGGTTATTTCCGGTATGGGGCCAAAAACTATTTCCAGCCCGGTTGCTGTTCAAAACAACCTGTCCGTAAATCCTGAATCAAAACTATTCAATTCCGGCGTATCAACCGAATTGATCAAGGGCAACCTGATTGTGCATGGCGTTTTAAACTTTTCAGAAAACACTTCTTCTGTATTGGTTTTCAGCAACAAATCAGCATCTCAAACCATTTCCGGAACGGGCACTGTTCTGGTAAAGGATTTGTATCTGGATAAAGCCGGCTTTCCATTGTCGCTACTCCAAAACATTACTGTTCAAGGCAATTTGCAATGGCAATCTGATGGATTTCTGGATTTGAACAACCATGATTTGCTCCTGGGTCCCACCTCAGGTTTAATCCCAAACGGGCAATTTGACAGCACTTGTATGGTCAGGATGGATGGAAATTCCGGCCCTGGTTCCATTGTAAAACTTGGAACAACAACTGCTCAACTTCGAATGTCATATCCGATCGGGACTTATTCTTCGGGAGGGAACCGGTTTACCCCGGTAGCCATTACAACTCTGGATGCCACAATACCAGCCGGTGATACTGCGGGTATATCTGTGAAAACGATTCCTTTTAACTCCACCAATGTTGACATACTGAGAAGATTCTGGAGAATCAAATCTACAAAACTGAACAGCATTTCAGACGCCAGGCTCATATTCTTCTTCCAACCTTCAGACAAATCAGGTATTCCTGATTATGTAACCAGAACTTCAAATCTGATTACCAACCCTGTGCCATCTTCCTTCATAGCGACAGATCGTTTTGGCGTAAATACTGCAGGTAATGTTTTCCTTGGAGAAGAATGGGGGATTTCGAAACTAAGTGCTTTACCAAAAACCTATTATTCTTTTCAATCTGGAAACTGGACCGATCCTGCCACCTGGACAACAGATCCTTCCGGACTTTCACATGTAAATCCACCTACTCCAGGCGGGCCCAACAACCTTGACAGAGCAGTGGTTTTGCCTGATGATTCGGTTGAAATGGATATTGATTTCAGAAATCTGAGTGGATTTCAGATTTTCAACAGAGGCCTTTTAAACCTTGGTACAACTTCCGGCCATAGTTTCAGGCAGATCGTTGGAAATGGCCACATTCAGTTGACATCATCCGAATTGCCATTGGGCGATTACAGCAATTTTGCAGCTGCAGACAGCGGTACAATTGAATACAGGCAAAGCGGAGGGTTCGTTCTACCGACCAAAATGGCGGCATACAACAATCTGATATTGAACGTCGGTGATTCAGCAACTTTGTTGCACAATCTGGCCATCAATGGAAGCTTAACCATCGAGCGTGGCAACTTCAAAATCAACAATGATGTCTCAACTTCCAGACTTTCTGTAACCATTGCCAAAGACCTGGTTGTAAAAACCAATGGAAAAATAACTGTAGGAACTGCCAATATGCACAACCAGGGTGCAACCGGTGTTCCTTCAAGTGCTGGCCAGTATTATAATTTGTACCATGGTCTAAGCATTGGTCGGAATTTCACCAACGATGGTTCGGTTCGGTTTACCAATCTTTTGCAACCGGTTTTGAACCAAAATGCTCTCAATGGTGCAGTTACTTTGTTTTTCAACGGAAGTTCGAACAGCAAAATAGTTTTGAACGGTCCTACAGATTTTCAAAATCTGATTGTCGATAAAAATGACTTTGGCACACGAGTAGAATTGGAGTCGGCACAAATCGAAAATTTCAGATTGTTTGGTCGGGTTGACTTGCCCAATATTGGCACGAGTGGCGATCCTGAAGTCAGGAAGTCTTTGATTCTAAATCAAGGGACACTCAGATTGACCGGAAACATACTCATCCCAACGCTCACAGAAGCACTTGGAAGTAAAGTCGGAACTGCAGCACCTGCCAATTACGGCCCACATTATACCATTCCAAACAGAAGCCATTTGATAATTGATGGGCCAGGTGTCACGGTTTTTATTTCTGCTGACAATCAGACACAAACCCAGGTAGGCAGTCTTCAGGCCGCAAATCTGCCCACATGGATTGGTGGTGACGAAGGACTTATGGTTCAGGGAAGTCTTACACTGAAAAGTGGAAAGTTGGAAAGCAGAAATTGTGCTGGCCTCATATACAGACCAACCGGAGGAACAAGGGGTATTGCCATTTTGGATGGACTGCTGCGGGTAACCCAGTTGAGAGGATTTCCAGTCGCTGGCGGAAATTATGTCTACAGCCAAAGTGGTGGAATTGTTGAGATTATGGGTAAAGGTTTTGGGGGTGCGGGCTACGTGACTTCACAGGCAGCATTCAATATCAACAATATTGGACACCAATTTCATTTTTCAGGTGGAACCATTCTGTTGTCAGGTGCAGCCTCAGGCTTAATTACCAGCAATCCTTTCATTTTGGATATTCAATCAAATGCTTCCTCAGCAACCGGAGGCCTTATTGAATTTGCACCGGATTCAGCATGGTCTTTTGGAAGTAGAATCTATGATTATAACTTGTCAGCCAATGCACGGTTTTTCAATGTCAGAATCCGGAAAGTAAACGGATCGGTCACGATCAGGGCCAGAAGCCAGACAGTTATCAACGGTTCACTCACCATTGAAGCAAATTCTTCTTTGCAAATGTGGGCAAGAAATCTCCAGATAGGCAAAGACTTTACTTTAAACGGAGGGTTTTATCACAATACAATTCCTGCTTCTTCTTTAAGTTCATGGATTAGTTTTCGGTCAACCATTCCTGGAATGACGCAAACCATCACAATCAACGAAGGTGCAACTTTCGATTTCTCAGTGATTGAATTAAGACCATTGACACCAAATCCAATAGGAAATACTTTGCAGATAGCTGGTTCCCTGGCATCAAAAGCAATTACCTTGAGGGGGCTCAGATATTATGAATACGCTTCCTTTTTGAACGACGGAGGATTTACAATCACAGTTTCTGAATTTCTTCTTGCCGGAAATGGTGCTGCACATGTAGGAACCGGTAAAATTATTGCCAACAACACCTTTTCAGGCGTTTTTGATTTTTATGGGAATGGAATTGTGAACCATATAGATTTGACGGATCCGGATGGGTTTATAAGTCATGCAGATATTCAATTTGCCGGGACTATGAATTATCTTGCAGATGCGACTTTTAACATGCAGTCAAACCGGATCAATTTTCTGGCATCTGCAGTATTGAACATGCCATCTCCTGGTATTACCAAAATGTTTATACACAATGGCAACCCCAATGTCGGTGGGATGTTGAGGAAATATTCGTCAGGTTCACAATCCTGGACTTTTCATGTTGGAACATCTGGAAAATACAGACCAATCACAGCAAGTTTTACAGCCTCGGTATATGGAACTTTGACAGTCAGACCAGTTCCATCAGAACATCCAAATACAACGTTTGGAAACAAAGCCATTCATCAGTATTGGAAAATGATACATCTGGGTTTTTCGGCAATAACCAATTGTCAATACCAGTGTAAATATGAAGACGAGGACATTCCTCCCGGGACTGTTGACGATGGATATAAAATTGGTATCTGGCCAAATGGTGGTACTTCCTGGATAATACAATCCTATTCAACACAACCGGCCAATTTTTTTCTTCGTTCAACTGCATCGATGCAAAATGTGGATCTTACTGCAGGAGGAGATTCTGCCTTCAGTCAGCCAGTTTCCAATATTTTTGTTTCCATAAGAGACGGCGATTGGCACTCCCCCAATACCTGGAAACAGCAAACCCTTGCTTTTGTTGATGTGCCTGGTGAAAATCCATCCACTATCATTCCCGGACAACTTAATAGAGTCATCATTTCTGAAAACGACTCAATAACGGTGTCTGAAAATACTGCCATTGATGTGCCTTCCGTCCTTTTCAACAACAATTCAATGTTGGATCTTGGTTCCACCACAAACGATGTGGATCACTCCTTTGGAACTGTTTCTGTAAATCTGACGGGCTCCGCCGTAGCAAGACTCCGGCTTACGTCTTCTGTCGCTTTGGCAGGATTTCCCGGAGGAAATTGGTCTGAATTTCTGAATCATGCGTTTGGAAATAGAATCATTCAATACTACCACTCAGGTGTGGACTACAGATTGCCCAATTGGTCACAGGGTAATCAACATCAACTCAACCGCTATTCAAGGATTGAGATTGACCACAAAACCGGCATTATTGCATTTTGTAACCAAACTTTAATTATAAATAGTCTTTTGGTTTGGTCTTCAACAATTCCTGGAGGCAGATGCATTACCAGTCCTGAGCCTGGACAAATAGATGTTTCGTTTTCGTCAGGTGGTTGCGATATTGGTAGAAATGGCCATTTGCAATTAAGTGCTAAAGCAGGTATGTTGAACCGGTCGTTGAACTTCGTCGCCGATTCACCCGGATGTACTTTGACTATTGCCCCAACGGGTAAGTTCGACATAGAAAACAATTCGTCCAATGTCGTACATGAAGTATGGATGAATGAAGGATTAACCAACAAAGGTGGAACACTGGATTGTATGCCAGGCAGCAATCTCGGACCCAGGATAATGCTGTTTTTTATGGGAGGGCGCCATTCAACCATAAATGGATTTGGCCCAAACAGGATTTGGCGGGTTCATTTGGATAAAAACAGCATCGAGTCCACAGTAACCAACAATTACAATGGCTTTCAATTTATAACCAATGGTGTTGTTGGAGAAACACGATTGAGCCTCGCAAGAGGAGCGTATATACAAAACCATCCGTCTCATAATCTGAATTTGAGAACAGGTTTCAATACATCCGAATACCAGATTAATTCCACAAGCCACCTGATCGTGAGGGCAGGGGAGGTTTCAATTAATTCCACGGGAACAAACGCAGGGCTCAGGCTTGATGGGCGATTAACGGTGGATGGTTCAGGAAAACTAAAGCTGGCATCCTCTCCGGGCCAAGACAATTATCTGGGCATCGCCAAACCAGGTGCGAAGATTACCATTGCCACATCTGATTCGGTTATCATAGGTTCGCAGTTTAAAGGTATTGGAGCCACTGCTGCACCCAACTTTACAATGCGAAGTGGTGTTCTTGAAATAGGTAGACAAGGAGCTCCTGACCAGACCAGGGGAATGTTCGCAATTTCAGGGCCCAATTCACGGATGAATATCTCAGGCGGTAAAATCGTGATCATGAGAAGTGTCGGAGCCGCTTCAGTAACCGATGTAAACATAGAGCCCGACAGCACTCCTGTGTATGTTGGAGGAAATTTCCAGATTGGCAGTAGTTTGATGGCAGCCAATTCCAATTTTACTGTGCAAAACAGCCATGGTTTTTTCAACCTGAGGCTCTTTAATACCAATGGTTTAAATCCCATATTTGACAACCGGATTTACCATTTGAATGTTTTTTCAAACGACACCATCGACGAAGGGGCAATTTTAAAATTGAACAATTTCGACCTGAACATTGGAAGAAGTCTCCGCAAAATGGGTATTTACAATGGCGGAACTGGCACCCTTCGGTTTTATTCTGAAGCTGCCAATCAAAACCTGAGTGGAGCCGGAACGTTGACCTGTACAAATTTCGAGTCAGCCAATTCCAATCCGGTTTCATCCAATTTAACTGTTGAGCTCCCTGTCAACGTATCGGGCAATTTGACTGTTGGTGCATTGGATAGCCTTTCTTTGGGTACAAGCACTATGGCAGTGGCAAAAACGGTAACCAATCACGGAAATATAAATACATCCGGTGGCCGGCTTCTTTTGAATGGAAATCTAAAGCAAACATTAACCGGAAGGCAGAATGCTTCATTTGGCCAGACAGAATTTGCCAATAATGCCGGTTTTAATTTCAACCGATCTTTTGTTTTTGATGGCAACATCATCATGAATTCAGGTATTATAGACCCGATGATGAACAGGGTGACATTGGGCACTGCATCTTCCATTCTTGGAACAGGATTCGGTACTTCAAAGTACATAAGGCAATCCGGCACGCTGGCGGATTCTGGCATTACCAAGTTTTTCGGGCCTGGATCAAATGCTGTATTGTTGCCTGTTGGGGTCAATCCTGGCATTGGCCAGCACAAATACACGCCTGCATTTTTCAATATTTTGGAGAATACAGGCAATTTGGCGGGTATATCCCTGAGAGCAATCAACAAAAAGAACCCGAACACATTAAGCAACGGCAATTCTGAACTCAATTACCATTGGAAAGTTGACAGCGCCGGGTTTGAAAACCTGAAAGCAACGATGTCTTTTGTGTACGACCAGGCCGATGCAAACACCCGCGGGAACGAAAACGATTATATAGCAGCCAGATACAAAGGATTTTTTTGGAATGCAGGCGTTCAATTGGGATCCGTTGATCCAGCTACAAACACGATTTCAATTGATGGAGATACTGCTGGCTTTGTGCGGTTTATTGGTGGTGATTACACAGCAGGAGAGGAGGTTGAGTTTGTGCCCCCAGCCTCGATTCTGACAAATGGAACCGGAGGTGGCAACTGGGATTCTCCATCAACATGGGCATTGAATGCGGTTCCTTCCGCAACTGCAAACATCAGGATTGTGGGATCAGATATTTTGTCGGTAACCACGAACAACAAAGTTTGCAATGGCATCATCCTGGATGATTTTTCAACCCTCAACCTCGGAAACTCTACCGGCCACATTTTTGGAAACATATTTGGTAAAGGAAAAATGGCTTTGGCCACCCATACTTTGCCGGATGGGAATTATGAGTTTTTTACAGTGCCTGGAGGAGGTACAATTGAATATCAGGGCAACCTGAATATGCCGGAATCGAGGGTTGTGTACAACAATTTGATTGTCAATATTGCTGGAGGAGTGGTCCATATGCCTAATGTATCGCTTACCATCAATGGAAATCTGACAATATTGAATGGAACTTTGTCCAGTCTTCAAAACAGGAAAATTACGGTTTCAGGAAATTTAAGAATTGAAACCGGTTGCAGATTTATTGCTGGAGATGGTTTGTCCAGTGAGCAATTCAGGATAGCAGGCAACATTGTACAAAATGGAAATTTGACTTCCGGAGATACCCGGTTTGTGTTCTTTGGCGACAAAAACCAATCGATAGGAGGAACAACGATGCCTGTTTTGAACGTTATCGAGCTGAGCAAAACCGATGGTAATGTTTTGTTAACGAGTCCTCTTAAGGTTAGGAAAACAATGGTTTTCAATACCGGAGATTTGGTTTTGGGCAATCATAATTTGATTGCAGATAGAACTACTCTATTTGAGAATCCTACCCCGTTGTCCTACGTGCAGGCACATGGCAATGGAAAAATCATACGCCCGGTTGGATCAGTTCCGCTCAATCCTGACTATGCCTTGTTTCCGGTGGGTGACAGTGTTGGCTACAAGCCATTTAGTGTCCAGCTAAATGACGCAATTTTAACAGACTCTTCTCAATTGGAGGTAAACTTCAGACCTGAAATTCACCCGGATATGAGTCTTGCCGCAAGCCGTTATTTACCCGGGTACTGGGCGGTAGAACCGTCCGGAATGTCACCACCTTATTTATATAATGTAATATATGGCACAGGCAACCATGCTGATATTGTAAACTATCTTCCATCTGACCCTGATCCAATTCTTGCCTACAAATGGGATTCAGGAGGATGGTTAAAAGGTGGTTCATACAATGGCTCAACAGCAATTTTTACCTGGAATGGACTCACAAGTTTCAGTGATTTTACGGGTGGGACAAAATTGGAAGAAGTGCCTCTGCCTTTAAAACTCATCAAATTTGAAGGCTGGATGGAAGGCAAAGATAAAGTGCTTGTCCAATGGAAAACCGCTTCTGAACAAAACCTGAGTCATTTTATTGTAGAAAGATGGAATTCAAATGGAATTGTAGAGACTCTTGCCACCGTCATTTCAAAATCCGGACCTGGCAATTCTACAGGTGAGAATTCCTATCGGTTTATTGACAAAGTTCCTTTTTCAGGATTGGGATATTACAGGTTAAAAATGGTTGACAATGATGGTTCTTTCAGTTACACCAATACGATTTTGGTTGAGAGAAAGAGGATTGAGTTGGTTCAAATTTATCCAAATCCGCTCAAAAAATCTGAACTAAGTATTCTATTTCCGGAAATGGGAATTCAACAAATGAACTGGAAAATTTTGGATGCGCTCGGCCGGCAAGTCTGTCAGGGATCCAAACAGATGGTTCAAACAAATGTTGTGAAGATCGGGGAAACCAAAAATTTGCCCAATGGAATTTATTTTGTTCAATTACAAACGGATGTAGAAAGGCTGGTATTCAGAATACTAATACAATAAGGATCAAATTTTGCTTTGGCAAATCAGAATTCAACAGAATTGGGCACAATGACAGATAACGTATAAACCATGGTGACGAAACTTATTCAATAATTGGTTTAACCATCGAATTGCTGCAATTGGTTTTTCATTCACGAAATTTTATGTCAATGCTTATTGATATTTATTTGAAGCTTGCAACAGTTCAAATAGATGCCATTTCGAAAATTGTAAACTTTTGAGCCTAACACACTTTTTTGAACAGTATCCAAACATGGGATCACCCGGATGGGTTCCGTTAGGTATCCTTTCGTTCCATGCCACCGTTTGTCCCGGTATTTTGCTCCAGCGGGCTTTGCGGTAAGACTCAATCGGGCAAGGCTCCTTGCCTTGTTCGGACTATTCATAAGCCTCTGGCTTACATAACCACTGTATTGTTGGTAAAAAAAACGGGATTCATTTTGCGGTTTATTACAAAGATTTTTGATCTGGCCGGAGGCCAAAAAATAGCCGGAACGCGGCAGGAGCCACGCTCCATTTAAAGTTGTTTATCGGGCAAGGCTACTGCCTTGTTCGGACTATTGATAAGCCTCTGGCTTACATGACTAACGTATTACCAGAAAAAAACGGGATTAATTTATAGACCATTACAAAGATGTTTGATTTGGCCGGAGGCCAACCAATAATCGGAACGCGGCGGAGCCACGCTCCATTTGCAGTTGCTTATCGGGCAAGGCTCCTTGCCTTGTTCGGACTATTCCTAAGCCTCTGGCTTACATAACCAATGTATTGGCAGAATAAAACGGGCTGAAAACCTGTTTGTCATTACAAAGATGTTTGATCTGGCCGGAGGCCACACAATAGTCGGAACGTGGCAGGAGCCACGCTCCATAGGAATTTTTGTTCAAACGCAGCGCAGGAAGCAAAACTTTATATTTTTTTCTTCCTTTCCTGCCGCAGCAAGTAAATTTTTCTGAAGATTATTTTTAGATGATATATAGAAAGCTGGTTCTACCCATATTTCAATGTTAAAAATCCGTGAAAAACTTTTTTAAATTTAATATAGGAATAATATTACAACTTTTATTTTTGAATGCTGCTACAATAATCAGCATTAATTTATAATTTGTTAAATAAAATGATACTTTCCATCAACCTTAGGGGCTTAGTAAATGCCGAGTACTACCAATTGTTAAAACTGGTGGTAGATAAAGTAGATGAAGCAAACGCCACTACTTTAAAAATAAAGAAAGTTAGAGACGACCTGGCAGGTATTTTACCTGCATTAAAGTCTTCCCTCAATGCAGAAGTGGCACTTTCCGAAACTAAAGTAATTCAGGATTTAGACCAGCGCAGAGATGATGCGATTATAGGTTTGCAGATGATTGTAAAGGGAAATGCCAGACATATCAATACCGAAAAAAAAGATGCTGCCAATTTATTAAAAGCATTTTTTAAAGCACAAGGTTCGGAAATAAGCAGGCTAAACTATCAGGCTGAAACCTCAGTATTGGATAAAATAACAGATAAACTGAAATCGGATGCCAAATATATTCAGGCCATCGCCTTGCTAGGTCTGGATGAATGGGTAGCAGAACTTGAAACCAGTAACCAGCAGTTTGAAACCGTTTTTAAATCAAGAAATACAGAGATAAGTGCGAGCGTTACAAATTTATCCTTTGGAGAACTCAAAAAGCAGAGCATTCCGGTTTACAGCAAATTAATGAATATGATAGAGAGCAGATATGCTACTACCGAAGAAGATGGAACTCCAACGGCGCCATACCAAAATCTGATCAACGAAATAAATGCCCTGGTGGAAGCTTATAATGGTTATGTCTCAAAAGGTGGAAAAACGCCTGACAGCCCGGCAAAGCCAGCATAGGTAAAAACGTTCTTGCAAAAAAAAGCCCCTGAACTTTAAATAGTTTGGGGGCTTTTTTTATTGAATAAAAACCGGATTTAGGGGGTCAGTAGAAAAACCTGGGAAGTGGATACTATTGGTGTCTGATTAGGAATCCAACAAGCGACCTTGAATATCCGGATTATTTAGTTCCGGATTTTTTGAACGACCATCTTTTCAAATGATTTATACCCCAGCGGGGTATCATGTCAATAGTACAGACCAACCCCATAATCATCGGCTCCAGTGGAGCCATTTGTTTTATTTCCCAATTCAAATGGCCAATACCTATTCCCATTTGATTTTTGCAACAATGCCTTATTCAAACCAGAATATTTGTTTGAAACGATAACATGACGCACCTCTGGAGCTTGGCGTCCTGTTTTTATTCTCTAATGACATTGGGCACCCCTGGTGCCATGAAGGTAAATCAAATATCTTCTCTCCCCAGAAAAATCTTGTGACACTCTAAGAGCCTATGAAATTGATTTCAAAATGGAATATTTGTTTGAACCAATAACATGATTGGCCTGTCTAAACCTATTGTCTGATTTTGTTTTGCTAAATTTAATTTGGCAGCACTGGTCCCAGCGGGACCTAATATTTGTAGAATACAAAAACAAATGTGTTAGAGTGCCGAAGGTACGAAATATAAAAACTGCCTATTTCGTACCTTACGGCACTTTTTGCTACTTTGTATATGTAACTACTACCGATAGTTAGTCCGCCAAGGCGGACTAAAAAATTCTGGTAAATAATTTCTAACCAAATTTTATTTGACACCTATTTTTCAGTTAGACCTTTTTGGACAGCCCTGTTTAACGGCATTCCAGGTTTAAGGGCATTAGCTACTCCATCGGCAAAGCGCAGTCAAATACAGACAGTCCCTTCCCGCACGTTGAATAGTGGACCAGTATCAGGAAAAACCAATTTAATTTGCCATTCTAAAATGGAGCTCCCTTTGTTTTCTTTTTTTGCCCTCAGCCGGGTCCGATGGGTTTTCCTGTTGTTGGTCGGCTTTGGTTTTCATCTGCAGGCACAACCGAATACCCAGGTTGAAATCCTCAGAAAGCAGTTCGGCTGGCCTTCTTTTGATTCCCTTCTGAAGCTGAACCCGGTGCAGCGTTGCATCTTGCTGGAAAATACCAGGATAAATAGTACGACAGATAAATCTACTTTCAGGCATCTGGTCACTTCTTTTCGGAAGTATGGGGAAAGCAAGAATAACAGAGACGCCCTGTTAATGGTCGATCTTTTTGACTACTATGATTATGTTCTTAAGTATAATATTAATGATCACCCCCGGCGGCACATCACTTTCCTGGAAAAACTGCACCTGAAAGCCGGCAGGGAAGGAGTCCGCTGGTTTACGGAAGAAGTGGATCTTTTGCTGGCCAAAGCGTATCTGGCCGATATCCGCAAATATGAATCCGGCCTGTTCTTGCTGCGGGAACTGGTTGAGTTGCCGCAGGCAGGCAAGAACAGCGATTCACCGCAAAGGCAAAACATCCTGATGATTTTGGGCTTGGCCTACTTTTCCTTCAACGACCAGCAAAATGCCCTGTATTATTTCAGGAAAGCGCTGAACACCAAAGTTCCGCCTGAAATGGAAAGCGACCGCTCGCTTGTGTTTTTGCTGAACAAC
>JAIXQU010000180.1 GCA_027485575.1 Cytophagaceae bacterium | reverse complement strand
TGAAAGGAAGCCAACACAAAACCGCAAAATGAAAGGTTATCAACCAGGCAATGGGATTGGGAATCGAAAAAGAAAATCTGCCCTTTCCGGATTCCCATAATTTATGGATGGTCAATGCCAGTCCATGCATCCCGCCCCAAACTAAAAATTTCAGGTTTGCCCCGTGCCATAAGCCTCCCAAAAGCATGGTAATGAGCAAATTCACATAAGTCCTGATATTTCCTTTTCTATTTCCTCCAAGTGGAATGTATAAATAATCCCTTAGCCATACTGACAAAGAAATATGCCAGCGTCTCCAGAAATCAGTAATTGAAATTGCCTTATATGGCTCATCAAAATTAGCCTTCAATTGAAAACCCAGAACCAGAGCGAGCCCAATGGCAATATCAGTATATCCCGAAAAATCACAAAAAATTTGAAGGCCATATCCGTAAAAACCCAACCATGCCTCAGGTCCGGAGGCCAGTTCAGGAGAATCAAAAACCCTGTCCACCAGGTGAGTACTTAAAATGTCTGAGATTACAATTTTTTTGACCAGTCCTGCAAGAATAAGAGAGACTCCCTTCCCAAACATCTCTTTATCGACTTTATATGGCAAAAAAAGTTGATCCACGAAGTCCCTTGCCCGAACAATAGGACCAGCCACCAACTCTGGGAAAAAGCTAACAAACAATGCATAATCACCCCAAAACCGAAGAGGTTTAATGATTCCCCTATACACATCAATGGTATAACTTAAGGAATGAAATATGAAGAATGAAATTCCTACCGGCAATAAAATGTTACTGCCATCTAAAGGAATCAGATCTTGCTTTGGTAAAAAGTAAACCAACCAATTCCTTTTTTCAATTTCCCACCCAAAAGCGGTATTTAAACCATCTATCAAAAGATATGCATATTTAAAATACCCCAAAAGCAAAAGATTGGAACAAATACTTATGGTTATCAGTACTTTTTTATGAAATATTTTCCGGGCCTTTTCGATCCGAATGGCTAAGAAATAATCTTGGGTAATGACAAACAATAGCAATACAATAGCCCAACCTGAAGATTTATAATAAAAGAACAGGCTGAAAATCAGGAGTATAAAATTTTTAAGCTTCCTGTTTTTATATCCCATTGAATAGAAAACAAGAAATACAAAAAAGAAAATCCAAAAATCCAGGTCTGAAAAAACAATCGGTCTTCCTGGCTCAAATGCAAAGAACTGGGTTAGCTTCTGGACCAGATTGTTTTCAATTGTTGAATCCATGCGCTACTTAAATTTTAAAAACTGGGTTTTAATTGCCTGACCTAAAAGGTTGGCTTGCTTTTTATAACCTCCTGGTTCAAAATGAACCATGTCTTTTGTGGCAAGCCTTTTATTTCTCCATGCAAAAATGGACCCCTTTCCTCCCATCGCCTTTTGCTGATTCCAAAACACAAAATCAAGCTGCTGGGCGGTTTGGGAAAAAATTTCATTGATTTTTTCCGTTTTAGGATTTATCCTTTTCCTATTGATACAATGGTCTGGTGGACCTACCATTAAAATGGCAGAATTGGGGGCACCCGCCTTAATTTTACTCAAAAGCAACTGCAAAAAAGACCGACTGCCCTCTTCATCAAAATCATTTGCATATGCATCATTTGTACCCAGACAAAGGACAACCAGATTTGGATTGATTTGAACCATATGCTTTTGAAAGTCAGGACTTTGAAGATAATGATCTAATCTGGCACCATTTGTTCCTGAAATACCACAAACAAAGCCATTTTTTTGTGGTTTAACCAAAAGTCCCTGAAGAACGAATTCTGCCCCTTCTGAATTCTTTTTTAAATTAAAAAATAGCTTTTTTGTGTTGTTAAGAACCTTTCCTTCAAAGGCATATCTGCTGGGATTATAAAAAAGCCCTTGGTTTTGAAAACTACTGTCAAACATATTTATCCGGTAGTTATATGCCTTTTGCAATGGGCTAAAAAGGAGAATCTCATCCCCTTTTTTAAATTCAATATTTCCCATTCTCCAGGAAAAGGTGGTTGAATCCTTATCGAAATGGGCAGTCCAGCCAGCCATACCCCATTCACATTCATTTCCTGGTTTTGTAAAACGGCAACCGTGCCAACCTGTAGAAGGACCAAAATACATTTCACTCCTTTGGCTGGTTTTTGCGAGAGAATAGGGAAATGCAAACCCTCTTCCAGCAAAAGGAATTTTTAAAGAGTCGATAAAATAGTCCCTTAGGGCATTTCCGAAATCCTCACACTGCATATGGCTATCACCAATAATGAGAATATTGGCTTGTTTTTCTTTTTCTTCCTTTAAGGCGTTTAACTTTTTAAGAAATGAAACAAATTCAGGTGAATCCGGATTTTCCAAATCAACAACTTTAGTTTTTAAGCTATATTTTTGGAATACATGTGATTTCCTTGATCTTTTTTTCTTCTTTTTTTGTTTCCCAAAAGATTCAAATCCAGAAAAGGAAAAGAAAAATTGAATCAGGGCCAGGACAAAAAAAAGGCTTCTAAGCCATCTGAGCCTACATTTTGATAATATTTCTGACAATTCAATTATTAATTAAACAAAACATTAATCTACTTTTATCGTTTGCTATTTCTTAAACAATCACAAAAGAAACCTGCTAAATGATAACAAGCTTATTACTTTTGCAATCTTTTGCCTATTAAAGCATAATACCTTATGCAGATTACCCCAGGAAAATATCTCGCCGACATTCAGTACCCCGCTGATTTAAAGAAAGTTTCAGAATCTGACCTTCACCTGGTTTGCCAGGATTTGCGCCAATATATTATTGATACAGTTTCAGTTTTTGGTGGTCATTTTGGAGCAAGTCTCGGGGTGGTTGAATTGACTGTTGCCTTACATTATGTATTGGACACCCCAAACGACCAATTGATTTGGGATGTTGGCCATCAGGCATACGGCCACAAAATACTAACCGGGCGAAGAGATAACTTTCATACCAATCGGGTATATGGTGGCCTTTCTGGTTTTCCAAAAAGGAAAGAAAGTGAATATGATGCTTTTGGGGTTGGACACTCCAGCACCTCTATTTCAGCAGGTTTAGGAATGGCTGTCGCCAGTCAGCTTAATGGTGAAAAAGAAAAGCAAATTGTTGCGGTAATTGGTGATGGTGCAATGACAGGAGGTATGGCCTTCGAGGCCATGAACCATGCGGGAGATTCGGCAGCCAATATGATTATCATTCTAAATGACAATTGTATGAGTATAGATCCGAATGTTGGGGCCTTAAAAGATTATCTAACCGATATCACAACAAGCCATACCTATAACAAATTCAAAGATGAAATTTGGAACGTTCTGGGCAAATTTTCTAAGTTCGGAATCAATGCCCAAGAAATAGCATCTAAAATCGAAGGCGGATTAAAAGCCTCTTTATTAAAGCATTCCAATTTATTTGAATCCTTAAATCTTAGATATTTTGGTCCGGTTGATGGCCATGATGTTCACCATCTGGTTAAAGTTTTGGAGGACTTAAAGCACATACCAGGACCTAAAATTTTGCATTGTGTAACCACCAAAGGAAAAGGATATGCCCTGGCAGAAAAAGACCAAACCCTTTGGCATGCCCCTGGAAAATTTGACAAAATAACCGGAGAAATACACAAAAAAGTATTTGAAAAACCCCAGCCTCCAAAATATCAGGATGTATTTGGGCATACTTTACTTGAACTGGCAAAAGAAAATCAGGCAATTGTAGGTGTTACCCCTGCTATGCCTTCCGGGTCTAGCATGAACATTATGATGAAAGAAATGCCAGACCGGGCGTTTGATGTCGGCATTGCTGAGCAGCATGCGGTTACATTTTCTGCTGGATTGGCTACCATGGGCAAAGTCCCTTTTTGCAATATTTATTCTACCTTTATGCAGAGAGGTTATGACCAGGTTGTTCATGATGTTTGCCTTCAGAATTTACAGGTAGTTTTTTGTTTGGATAGAGCGGGCTTTGCTGGTGCTGATGGTCCGACCCATCATGGAGCATATGACATCGCATACATGAGGTGTATCCCCAATATGATTGTTTCGGCCCCAATGAATGAGGAAGAACTTCGGAATCTCATGTTTACTGCTCAGGCAGAAAACCATGGGCCATTTACCATTCGTTACCCAAGAGGTGAAGGTGTTATGCCTAACTGGAAAACTGATTTGCAAAAAATTGAAGTCGGAACCGGAAGAAAGATAAAGGATGGAAATGAGGTAGCCATCGTATCCCTAGGCCATATTGGAAACTTAGCCTTAAAGGCTGCAAATCAATTGGCCGAAGAGGGTGTATCTGCGGCAGTTTATGATGCAAGATTTGTTAAACCACTGGATACCAAACTTTTTCATCATATTTTTCAGAATTTTGATAACATCATTACTGTAGAAGATGGATGTGTAATGGGTGGCTTTGGATCCGCTGTTCTTGAATTTGCAGCAGACAATGGATATTATTCCAAAGTGAAAAGGCTAGGCATTCCAGATGAAGTTATTGAACATGGAGAACAATCAGAACTTTACAGAGATTGTGGTTATGATGTTCAGGGAATATCCAAAGCTGTTTATGCTCTTTTGGAGACGGTTAAAGCCTGATTAGAAAAAGCTTAGTTTTATTATACGGTTAGGGGGGAACCGACAATTTTTAATTGTTTGGATGCCCATGAAAAAAGTACAATTCCAACTGCGGTTTCAATTGCGGCAAATCCAATGATTAAAACAATCAGTGCTTCGAAATCCGTTCTTTGCGGCATCCATTCAAGAAATCCCAATAAATTAAGATTTGAAGCATTTATCATAATCTCAATTCCAAATAAAAAAGGGAGAAACCTTCGGGAGGAAATACATTGAATCGCCCCAATAAAAAACATCAAAAATCCGGAAAAAAGAAGCAAAAGAGCAGTGGAAATCAAGGTCTATTTTTTCTTGAAAAAGAATTTTCCTAATGTAAGCACATCTTGCTCAGACTCAAAGACCCAGTAGTATAATCCTGGTTTCAGGTTAATTTGCTTTGCATCAATGATAAACTTGTTTCCTGTTACCTCTTTATAAAGAACTTCCTGATTTTCATTTGATAGTAAACCCAAAAACAATTTACCGGAAGGGCTGTTTTGCCAGACAAATTCAATCTTATCAGAATCATAATTAATTCCTGAAATCGGCGTTACCATTCTAACTTCCTGGCCCGACCTCAGTTTCTCATTTAATCTTTGCTCCCATTGTTTGTTTTCCGAAAAGCTGTTGAATACCTTTTTTTTCGGTCGAGGCTTTTGTGTTTGGGCAGTTAGATCCAAGCAGCTGAAAGTCAACAAGTAAAATGAAAAAAAAAGGCTTTTTAGCATTGTTCTTAGTTTAAAGCAAAAGCTAAATTAAAACAAATCAACCAACTTTTAATCTTTTCTTCCAATTATTTTTTGATTGGACCTGAGAATCCATGTTTTGAACCGGAATAATTATTGATTTGTCCTGAAAAAACAAAGAGGCAATGGCAACTGCTTTTTGCTCCTGTTCATTTATTTTTTGAGACAAATGAGATGGGTCAAATTTGTTATTGATAAAATGGGTATCGAACCAACCGTCTTGAAAATCAGGGTGATTCATCACCCAATCGCAAAAACCTAAGGTATTGGCAACACCTCTCAGATCAAATCTTTGAATGGCCCTGGACATCCTCTTAATGGCTGATTTTCTGTCCTGGTCAAAAACAATAAGTTTTGCCATCAGTGGATCGTAGTAAATGGGAATTTCATCACCCGTTTCATACCCGCTATCCAATCTGATTCCTGGACCTTTTGGACCTTCAAAATGATTTAAAACCCCTACATCCGGTGAAAACTGATTCAAAGGATCTTCTGCGCAAATCCGGATTTCAATGGCGTGGCCTCTCATTTTAGCCTCTTTTACATGTGCAGATAATTCTTCTCCCTGGGCAATTCTGATTTGTTCTTTTACAAGATCCAAACCAGTAATTAACTCTGTTACAGGATGTTCTACCTGCAATCGGGTATTCATTTCCAGAAAGTAGTATTCCAGATTTTTATCAAGGATAAACTCAACTGTGCCAGTACTAAAATAGCCACAGGATTTGGCAAGATTTACGGCATCTCTTCCCATTGCCTCTCTTACCTCAGGGGTTAGAATTCCTGAAGGTGCTTCCTCTACTACTTTTTGGTGTCTTCTTTGAATGGAACAATCTCTTTCAAATAGGTGAACAACATTGCCATGCTGGTCTCCAATTATTTGGATTTCAATGTGTTTTGGATTTTGAACGTATCTTTCAATAAAAACTGTTGCATCACCAAAAGCAGATTGGGCCTCCCGCATAGCCATTTGCATTTCATCCTCAAGGTCTTCCGCTTTTGTAACAACCCGCATTCCTTTTCCTCCGCCTCCTGCAGATGCTTTTATCAATAAAGGAAAACCAGTAATTTTACTTACTTCTAATGCTTCTTCAACAGAATTGATGGCGCCTTTTGACCCTGGAACCATTGGAACATTACTTTTCCTTGCCGTTTCTTTTGACCGAAGTTTATCTCCCATAGCCAAAATGGACTCATGAGATGGACCAATAAAAATTAAGCCTGCATCTGAGACAGATTTCGCAAAAACTGCATTTTCAGACAAAAATCCATATCCGGGATGAATCGCCTGGGCACCGGCTTTTTTTGCAGTTTCAATAATTAAATCGCCCTTTAAATAGGACTCTGAGGAAGGTGCTTCACCGATCCAATATGCCTCATCAGCGGCGAGGACATGTCTGGATTTTTCATCTGCAGTAGAAAAAACAGCAACGGTTTTTATACCCATTTCCTGAGCAGAACGCATGATCCTTATGGCAATTTCTCCCCGGTTGGCAATTAAAAGTTTTTCAATCTTCAAAATACTATCTTTAAAATTTCCGCACTGTTTTATAAAAAAGCCTTAATCGGAATTAAACCGAAAGACAAAAATAATAAGGATGCAAATAAGTGGAAAATAACTGATTCAGATTCATATTATCGATTTGAATGGCAGCAAAATTGAAGTAGTTTTGCTGCACTTTTTAATTTGTCTTTCAGATATAAACAGCCGGTTAAATAAAGTGGATCTATTCGAAAAACTTCTACAAAACAGGGGACCTCTAGGTAAACATTCTAAAATGGCCCATGGATATCTCACATTTCCAAAACTGGAAGGTGAAATTGGTCCTTACATGACATTCAAGGGAAAAAAGGTCCTCAATTGGAGCCTGAATAATTACCTTGGGCTTGCCAATCATCCTGAGGTGAGGAAAGTGGATGCAGAAGCATCTGCCCAATATGGGTTGGGATATCCAATGGGAGCCCGCATGATGTCTGGAAATTCAGATTTTCATGAGCAATTGGAGGCAGAACTTTCTGATTTTATGGGGAAACAAGCCACCTATTTGCTTAATTTCGGATACCAGGGAATTATGTCTGCAATAGACTCATTGGTTGACCGGCATGATGTGGTGGTTTATGATGCCGAATCTCATGCATGTATTCTGGATGGGCTGCGAATGCACATGGGTAAACGATTTGTTTATGCCCACAATGATATAGACAGCCTTTCCAAACAACTTGTCAGGGCCACAAAACTGGTAGAAGAAACAGGTGGCGCCATTTTAGTTATTACTGAAGGTGTTTTTGGTATGTCTGGTAACCAGGGAAAACTTAAAGAAATTGTTGAACTTAAAAGGAATTTCAATTTCAGATTACTGGTGGACGATGCACATGGATTTGGAACCATGGGAAAAACCGGTGCAGGAACTGGCGAAGCACAAAATTGCCAGGATGGAATCGACATTTATTTTTCAACTTTTGCCAAAAGTATGGCAAGCATCGGGGCATTTATTTCCAGCGATGAGCAAGTAATTGATTATTTGAGATACAATATGCGTTCTCAGATTTTTGCCAAATCTTTACCTATGCCTCTTGTCATAGGTGCACTGAAAAGACTTGAACTTTTGAGAACTCAACCTCAGTTAAAGGCAAGGCTGTGGGAAATTTGCAATCTTCTTCAGCAAAAACTGAGAGAAAAGGGGTTTAACATCGGAAATACAAGTTCCCCGGTAACACCCGTTATTTTACAATGCGATGAAAATCAGGTTGCGAAGCTGGCAATTGATTTACGTGAAAATTATAGTCTTTTTTGTTCTCCGGTTTGCTATCCGGTGATTCCCAAAGGCCTTATTATTCTGAGACTTATACCTACAGCAATGCACACAGAACAGGATATTGAAATCACGGTAAAAGCGCTTGAGGAGATCTATATAAAGTTAAAAAACAATGAATACATCTCTTCAGAGTATGCTGTGGCATAATTTTTTTTAACATTTTTTTGGAAAGCTTAAAAATAAATGAAAAGCTTGCACAAATTAGTTTAATCATCTAAGCCAAGTTTTACCCCCCCAAAATAAAGTCTATGAACAGATACGACGAATTAAAAAACCTAGTAACGTCTCTTGAAGGCGACTTCGACAAGTTTTACAACAAAGAAAATCAGGCTGCTGGTACGAGAGTACGAAAAGGCATGCAGGATTTGAAAGTTTTGGCCCAGGAGATTCGTCTTCAGGTTCAAAACATGAAAAACGACGAGAAGTAGTTTTTTTAGGCCCCGATCTTGTAAGCGGCTCCTGTGGAGTCGCTTTTTTTTTGAATCAACCCAAAAGAATAAACAACAACCTACTTTCCAAAAGTTGGAATATCATCGTCCAATTCTTTATTCAGGTTATAATTTTTGGTATAAAAAATCAAATAATCGTTGACTGCTTTTGTTGAATAAAGCAGCTGCAGGTTCTCTTGTGTTGCCAGTACAAAAACTGGTTTAAGCTTCTTAAACTCTTTTTTAAACGGGCCCGATTCCTCTACCTTTTTCAAATAATACATTCCTTGAATTTTAGAAGGCAATTCCTGAATTTTAATCATGACATGCTTCCCATCGTTCAGTGGAAGAGAAGTAACGTTGAGGCCATCGCTCGGATAAAATTTCAAATTAAAATCTGAAAATGCAGCCAGTATTTCTGCTTCAGGAATATTGAGGGTTGGTATGATGGCAAGGAAATATTGCTTCTTGTTTAAATCTTCATTGAATGCTGGTTTGGCAGGTTTTGAAGCAGCAGAAGAATCTACTGGCAAAGCCACGTCCCCACCCATTCCCTTTTCCGCATTTTTCAGGCAGCTTTGGGCAAATTCCAAAAGATTTGATTTAGGAAAATCGGTCATAAACTTCTTTAAAGCCGTTCGATATGCATTTAAATCAACAGTTCTGGCAGTAATAAGTGCATTCAAAATCGCTAGTTTATCTTCAAAGTCTGATTTTGGATATTGGGTCCGGATGGAGGAAATACCATTACTGGCTTCAATAAATTGATTGGCTTTATATTGCTCATAGACTGACCGGTATAGACCTGCTATGATTTCATTTCTTTGTTTGTTTTCCTGCAAATAGTTTGGATTGACAATAAGTTTTGCAAAAACAGATTCAGGGTGATTTTTGATAAGGTTATCCTTACAGCGGTCAAAATCGGTCTGACGTCCCAATTTTCTATATATCAGACATAAATTATACAATGCTTCCGGAACCTTTTCGAATTTTGGATAATCTTTTACATCCCGTTCCAGAGCCTCTATGGCAAGGTCGGGTTCCTCAAGTTTTTGATCATAAATTTTACCCATTTCAAAAAGAGCAACCTGAAGTGCCTCATGTGAGGCTTTCTTTTTTTCGTCTGAAAACGGAATTTCTATCAAATAAGGCTGTCTCAATTGGGCCTGACTTAGTTTTACTTCTGCTTTTTCTTCTTTTTTACCACCATCCTTGGAATCATTTGAAGAAACATCTGAATCTGATTTTTTAACCTTGGTTGAATCCGTTTGGGCATCCGGGTCATCGCTCAATTCTGTTTCCTTGGTACTTCTTCTCCAATTATCTTCCAGTTTCCTATTGCCCCATTTTTTCTTAAAATCTATTCTGCCAGAGCTAACTGCAGCCAGGTTACCAAAATACCAGCCACCACCCCCGGCAGAAGGGCCGGAAGCTCCAGCCTGGCCTCCCTTCATATTGTCAAAGGCAGCGTTTCCTGAAAAATCATCTTGATTACCCCCGCCGGAAGCAAGGTCTTTGGCTTGCTTTTTGGCCAGTTTTTCTTCCTTCTCTTTCTTTTCCTGTTCCTCTTTTATCTTTTTATCGATTATGGCAAAAATCTTATTGGAGTCCAATGAAGCTAGTTTTAAAAGGCTATCCTCCCTCTGAACCACTTCATAATGTTTAACAAACTCGGCCAGAACTTTTTGCCTTTTAGCTATTTGTTTATAATTATCTTCTGCTGTATCCAGGGTGAGCATACAACTATCATAGTAGTTCTTTGCCCATACATAACTTCTTAGTGGTGAATAATGCAACTCAGCCAGCTTCAAATAAGAATAGGCCTTTTGACTTCCGGACTTACTTTTTTTGACACTTGTTTTGAGATATTCCAGACCAAGCGGAAGATTTTTCTGCTTTATTTCAAAACAACCCATCTCATAGTACACCTTATCAAGGTACTCTTCATATTTCAAATCCGTAGTCATTTTTTTAAAATTCTTACGAATCTTTTTCAACTGCTTTTCATTTGAAATGGCTACGACCTGAGCCATATTCAATTTGGTAAAAAACTCTAGTTCAAAACTTGGTTGGCAGCGCAAAACCTGCTTGTAAGACGCAAAAGCAGGTTCATCTTTATTATATTTTTGCTGTAGTTGGCCCAAAGCATGACTAAGCCTTCCTTTTCTTTTACTTCTTGGCATCAAGGCCACTGCCATGCCCAAATAGTCAGCAACTTTTTGATATTCTTTTCTTTTTTGGTAATAGTAGGAAAACGCCAGTGCACCTTCCATTAAATTGGACTTGCTTAAAGTTTCCTTTTTTAAATAGGCGATTACCGATTTTGCATTGGAATAGTCGCCCATCCGGGTGTAGGTAATGAGCAACCATATAACTGCCTTGTGCTTTGCATCTACATCTTTAAATTTAGTATTTATAAATTTGAATGTCTGGGTTGAATTTTCCCAGTCTTCTTTATAAAATCTGGCCTGACCAACAAGTTGGTAGCATTCATCCATCCATTTCGAATTTTTATGCCTTTGAATAGGAATTGAAGCCTTTTTAATAACTTCTTCCATCACAGCATTTGCAGAAGCAGCAGAACCAACAGGTGGAAAAGGATAAATGTCCAAAACCCGGTTGTAATTGTCTTTGAAGCCAGCCAATTGGTCAGCTTCGTACTCTTTCATTTTTTCTCTTGCGATGAAGTATCCGTTGTAGTGTGCAAGTGTATTATGCCAGGCAAGTGAGGTCCACGTCTTTTTTTCCTGGGAACACGAACTGGTCAGAAACAAAAAGATAGAAATTGGAAACAATAAAAATAGATTGTTGACTCTCAAGCTTTTGGCCATCGTTTGAATTAAAAATCCTAATAATCGGGATAGCAAAGAGTTTTATTTTTAGGTTCTACAATTGGATCTTTACCTTAAAGTGATTGCAAAAGTACCAAAAAGCCAATTAATCTTTGACAATTGAATATAAGCTAATTTTGTATCCTTTATTTTAGGTTGTAGTTTCGTTCTCCAAAAGCCGGATATTGATGAGGTTTCCTTTGAATTTTTTTTATGGTTTGCTATTGATCTTGTTTTCATTCCCATGTAACGCTGATGGAATTAACACTATTTCAAAAACCAACAAATTATTAAAAAAAGCAGATAACTCATTTAAGATTAAGGATTATAAAAATGCCATTAAATCTTATGAAGAGGCGTTAAAAGAAAGTAGTGAGGTTCCTCCTCAGGCAAATTTAAATCTTGGTTTGGCCTATTTGCAGACAAAAGATTTCCAAAAAGCACAAAAAAATTATTTAACCGCAGCAACAAGCCTTTCTTCTCCAAACTTAAAATCAATTGCTTATCAGCAGATTGGCAATATTTTTTCACAACAAAAGGATTATAAATCTGCAGTAGATTGGTATAAAAAAAGTCTTCTTGCTAACCCTGAAAATGAGGCAGCGAGGTTCAATTATGAGCTGGCTTACAAGCTAAACAAACAAAAGGAGGAACAGGAAAAAAAGGAAAACCCGAATAACGACAAACAGAAACCTGAAAACTCAAAAGATAAAAAGCAGGGGGAAAAGGACCAGGAGAAAGGAAAGGAGGGGAATGAAAAAAATCAGAATGACAAAAAAGATTCATCTGAGAAAAACGGAGAACAAAACAAAAAAGACGCTAAACAAGGGCCCCAACAGGGGAAAGGTCCTGATTCTAAAAACAACCAGGATTCAAAAAAAGGGGATGACCCCAATGCAAAGGAAGGTGACAAGGAGTCTTCCATAGGAAAAGAAAAAAACATGAAGGAGGAGGATAAAGAAGGAAAGGAAGAGTCTAAAAATAAAAAAGAAGAAAGCAATATTGACGACCCAAATGCGCTAAGGGTGGATAAGAAAAAACTACAAGAAACAGGACTAAGTGAAAGTCAGGCCAAAAGTCTATTGGAGGCAATGAAACAAAGCGAAGTGAAGTATTTACAGCAAAGGAGATTCAAAAGTCCAAAAGGGGGAACGGATAAAAATAAACCCCGGTGGTAAATTCTGGTCAATTTTAATTTGTGACATCTGATGAATATTTCTCTTTTTAAAAAACTAAAAATCAATTTAAAATGCAGGACTTTTTTGCGCCTAATAAGCCTTGGAGCCGTTTTTCTTTGTTTTTCAAACCTGTCTCTCTGTCAGGATACTGAAAAAGTATTATTCTCAGATCATATTTTCGATCCCAACATAAAAACAGTTTTGCTTTATCCTGTCAATGGCGAAAATGTCAATCTGCTGGATTTTCCTGTCCTCTATTTACAAAAATACGAATCTCTAAAGCTTGATTTTGACGAGATGGGAGACCAATACAAAAACTATAACTACAAGCTAATCCATTGCAACCATGATTGGAAACAATCGATTTTAAATGACTTTGAGTTTGTCCAGGATTTCAATGAATTTAGTGTTGACAACTATGAATTGTCGAACAACACAAGAACCTCCTACATCCACTATTCGATAACCATACCCAAGGTTAAGGTATCCGGAAATTATATCATCAAAGTTTACAGGAATATGGATCAAAACGATGTGGTTCTAACCCGAAGATTTGTAATCTACGATTCCAATGTGACCATCAATATTGAGCCCAAATTTTCTTTGGACCCTGCCCGTAGATTTTCTCACCAGCAAATTGATTTTACTGTCAATTATGGACGTTATCAGATTTTTAATCCCAAAGAAATGGTCAAGGTTGTGCTCAGGCAAAATGGAAGATGGGACAATGCTTACTACAACCTTCAACCCATGTTTTTGAGGGAAGAAGACCGGTTACTGGACTACCATTTCTACAACAATGAAAATATATTTCCTGGCCTTAATGAATACAGAGGTTTTGACCTGAGAAGCATCCGGTTTGGTGGGCAGAATGTGACCAATACCACTTTCAATAATTTAAGGGCTGAGGCATACATCATGCCGGAACAAAGCAGAAATTTTAAAAATTTAAGTCAATGGATTGACCTGAACGGACGTTTTGTAATTGAAAACTTTGAAACCCGAAGAGGCAATGTAGAGGCAGACTATATTGATACTTATTTTACCTTAAATCTGGATTCTCCACCCGATGGAGATGTCTATGTTTTTGGCTTGTTAACCGATTGGGAAATTAAACCTGATTTTAAAATGGTGCCCGAAGCCAATGGAAAAAAGTTAAAAGGACATGCCAAAATCAAACAAGGCTTTTATAACTACAGCTATGTTCTGGTAAATCCAGGAATGAAACCAGATGAAATTATTTATGAAGGAAGTTATATGCAAACTGAAAATCGGTATGATATCATTGTGTATTTCAGGCCGATAGGAGCCAGATATGACCATGTGGTCGGCTACAAAGAAATTGATTACAACAAATTGAGATAAAATATTCCAAAGTTTAGCTTGTATAAAATGGAGTAACCCTTACATTTGCGGCCCCGTTCAGGCCCAGATGGTGGAATTGGTAGACACGCGGGTCTCAAAAACCCGTATCGCGAGATGTGCCGGTTCGACCCCGGCTCTGGGTACTAAAAGAAAAGCCTTTTTCGTTTAGAGAAAGGCTTTTTATTTGCTCCCTAAAGCAGATACACCAAGGAATGATCAATCCGATTAGCAGCATAATCACATGGTGGCTCAAACGAAGAATGAGCCAGATTGATCACATGCGAAACAATCCCATTGAGGCTCAGAACATTCAATGGAAAAACTTAATCGAAAGAGCAAAAGAAACCGAATGGGGAATTGCCAATCATCTGCACAAAATTTCAACCATTAAGGAATTTCAGGAAACGGTTCCAACAGCTACCTATGAAGAATTCTTTCCGTGGATTGACAAAGCCATGCGGGGAAAAGAAAATTTACTTTGGCCGGGGCCCACAACAGCTTTTTCAAAATCATCCGGAACCACCAACGATAGGCATAAATACATACCTATAACCAACGATTCTCTTGAAGATTGCCACTACAAATGTGGCAAAGACCTTATCGCGTTATACTTATCTAACAGAGAAAATTCAGAAGTGTTGTCGGGAAAAAACCTGGCAATGGGAGGAAGTCTGCAACCAAATCCGGTAAACTCTAATGCCATTTGTGGGGATATCTCAGCCGTTATCATGCACAATCTTCCGGCATGGGCGCAGTGGATGAGAACACCCTCATTAGGCATTGCCCTAATGGACAAATGGGAAGAGAAAATTGAGAGAATGGTAGAAACCACATTGGAAGAAAATGTAACTTCTATTTCTGGTGTGCCAACATGGATGATTATTCTCATGAACCGGATTTTGGATAAAACAGGCGCAAAATCTATATCTGAGATCTGGCCAAATCTTGAAGTTTTTTTACATGGGGCTGTATCCTTTACACCGTATAGAGAGGTGTTTAAAAAGCTGATAACCAATCCAAATATGAGCTATTTGGAAACCTACAATGCCTCGGAAGGCTTTTTTGCAATTCAGGACGATCTGGCTCTTGAAGGCCAAATGCTGCTTATGCTGGATTATGGAATTTTTTATGAATTTATTCCTTTGGAAGAAGCCAATGATGCTTTTCCAAATGCATTGACACTTGACCAGGTAGAATTGGGAAAAAATTATGCCATGGTTATTTCTACCAATGGCGGCCTTTGGCGTTACCGGATTGGAGATACCATCAAATTTACATCCTTGTTTCCTTTCAGGATTCAGGTAAGCGGAAGGACAAAACATTTTATTAATGCATTTGGGGAAGAAGTAATGATTGACAATGCAGAACTGGCATTGGCCAGGGCATGTGAATTTTGCTCTTGTGATGTCATTGATTTTACCGTAGCACCTGAATATATGGAAGCCGGTAAGCAAGGACGACATGAATGGATAATAGAATTTACCAAAAAGCCCGACTCCCTAGAAATATTTACCAACACCCTGGATGCAGAGTTAAGAAAAATTAATGGGGACTATGATGCAAAGCGGTATAAAGATATGGCGCTTTTGCCTTTAAAAATTCATTCAGCCCCAAATCATCTTTTTTATAATTGGTTGAAAAACAGGGGGAAACTCGGTGGTCAAAACAAGGTACCCAGATTGTCCAATTCCAGAGAGTACATTGATCCTCTTTTGGAAATGATGAAACAACTCTAAAATCAAAGAAAATCAGATTCATTTTAATAAACGACTGTTACATGGAATCTTTTAATGTAAAAATAAATGGATAACACGGCAAACGACCCGGAACTAAACGGAAAATTTTTAGGCACAATAACCTCTGATTTCATTAAAGTATCTGACCAGCTCAAAGAGGCTGCTTATCAATTGAAAACCAGAAATCTATCTGAGTTCCCTGTTTTTGTAATGTGTCGGCAGGCCCAGCCTATTGGCAGTCTGTTGTTTGAAAAATTCGCAGAAAACCTTGAATGGAACTATTTTATGGCAATGGCTGAAGAGCTTGTTCAACGTGGAATTCTGAGTTTGGAAGGATATCAGTCATTTACAGGTACCTATAAAGACCCGGAGGAGTTTTGCTGCCTTTTTGTAGTAGACCCTGAGTTTACAAATTTCGTTTTCGTCCCATATCCTGAGGATTGATTAGGTACCGTTATTTAATTTTTATAATGGCATTGATCCACTCTTTGTCAAACTCACAATCAAATTTCTTATAAAAATTTATAGCTCCTTCGTTCCATTCCAAAACCTGAAGCGAAAGAAAATTAACCCCAATCGATTTGGCATATTTCATTGTGAGTTGGACCATTTCCTTACCAATAGATTGAGAGCGAAATTCTGGTTTTACATATATATCTTCAATGTACACCATTTTTCCCCTCCAGGTAGAATATCGGATAAAGGTTAGAGCAAAACCAACAACTTGTCCATTATGCTCAGCAACAAATGCCTGATAAGCAGGATTTTGAGAAAATCCATCCATCAATAATTGAGCTGGATCAGTTTCTACTTGTTCAATTGCATTTTCAAAACTGGCAAGTTCCTTAATGAGACTATGGATGGAAGAAACATCAGCCGGCTGAGCCGCCCGATAATTTATTGGTGATTTTTTCACTCTGGAAAATTAAGAAAAAACATTTTTACATATCTTTTTCTTTGCTCAGTTTTCAAACCGACCTGCAATGAATTAACTTTACATTCTACTTTCCTTATGTCCATTTCAAGAGCAAGCATAGAGCAGATAACACTGGCGGCAGACCTGGTCGGACTGATTGGAGAATACACGAACCTGAAGAAGAAAGGCGCAAACTGGGAATCCTGTTGCCCATTTCACGAGGAAAAATCACCTTCTTTTAAAGTGAATCCAGCCAAAGGAATTTATAAGTGCTTCGGTTGTGGGAAAGGAGGAGACGCCATTTCTTTTGTAATGGACATAGAGTCAATGGGTTATGTTGAAGCACTTCGATTCCTTGCCAAAAAGTACAATATAACCCTTGAAGAATCAGCAACTGATTTAAAAGAAGAACAAAACAAGCAATCCGAAAAAGAGGCACTTCAGATTGTAATGAACTTTGCCCAGGAGTTTTTTAAAAATAACTTAACAGAAACAGAGGAAGGAAAATCAATAGGTTTAAGTTATTTTAAAGAAAGGGGTTTACGAAGTGACATCATTGAAAGCTTTGGGCTTGGCTATGCTTTAAATGAATGGGATGGCCTGATGAAGGAAGCTGAAAAGCGGAAACACAATCCGGATTTACTCGAAAAAGCTGGTTTGATTTTAAAGAATGAGGAGACACATAAAACCTATGATCGGTTTAGAGGAAGGGTTACCTTTCCTATTCTCAACGTTTCCGGAAAAGTCATTGCCTTTGGTGCAAGAATGTTGGGCAACGATAAAAACCAACCCAAATACATCAACAGTCCGGAGAGTCTTTTATATGACAAAAGCAGTGCTTTATATGGATTGTACCAGGCAAGGCAGGCCATAAGGGTTGCTGATATGTGCTATCTGACAGAAGGTTACATGGATGTTATAGCCATGCATCAGGCTGGAGTTGGAAATACGGTAGCCAGTTCCGGAACCTCACTAACAGAAGGACAGATTAAGTTGGTAGGTAGGTTTACACAAAATCTAACCCTCCTTTATGATGGAGACAAAGCAGGAATTAAGGCCTCTCTGAGAGGAATAGACCTGATAGTTGCGGCTGGTCTCAACGTTAGGGCCGTAGTTTTACCAGATGGCCATGACCCGGACAGCTATGCCAAAGCGTTTGGAGCCAGTGCTTTGGATGAGTTTTTAAAATCTCACACACAGGACTTTATAAGTTTCAAAGCTGGGCTTGCAGCCGAAGAGGCGGCCGCAGATCCTTTCAAAAAAGCTGAATCGATTGATTCTATTCTTGAAACAATAAGCCTTGTTTCTGATGTCATAAAACGGTCTGTTTTTATTACAGAGGCTTCCCGGCTTTTTAAAATGAGTGAGGAAGCGATGACAGAATCGCTTAACACCAGAATTTACGAAAAACTAAGAAAACCCAAGCCAAGAACAGAACAATTCAATTCGAATGTCCAGGCCACGGAAATCCCTGAAACCACTTTAACAAGAGAATTTGAAGAGCAGAAGACAATCATATACGAACTGGAAAAAGAAATTGTAAGAATCCTCATTCTGCATGGTCATAAAACCATTGAAGATGACTACCTCATTGCAAACTATGTTTTTGAGCAATTGGCTGAAATACAATTCAAAACAGATTCTCTTAAAAAATTGGTAGAAGAATATTCTGAGCGGCTTGACTTCGGTGAAGAAATGAAGCCTGAGCATTTTTTCCATCACAGCGACGAACTCTTGAAGCGTCTGGTTATAGACATGTGCTCCCCTTTTCAGGAAAAGATAATGAAATATACGGAACGGTCTTTTGAAGAATATGCAGATTTGGACGAACAAAACGTATCCAAAAGTTTGTATTCCAATATTTTACAGCTAAAGAAACAAAATTTACTAAAGGACATTGAGGCCTTAAAACTAAAGCTTGATAGCGAGGAGAATATTGATGATGAACTGTTGGTTTTGGCAGAAATTCATGAAAAAAAGAAGATTGAAATTGAACTTTCAAAAGAATTAGGGTCAGTTTTAAATCAATTTTAAACTTCTATCATGCATATTCGCATTCTGTTGAAACAATTTTTTGCTTGATGTTACAAAGGCTTTTCGTTATTATACTGTTAAAGGGGTGCTTTATTTTTCTGTTTTCATGTGCCAAGGACGATTCCAATAAGCCAAATATTAAACCACTTCCTTTTGATACTGCCACAGCCTCCCAATACATGGTTTGCAAGATTGACACCATCTTGTTTTATGCCTATTTAAAAGATGGCTCAAAAGATAAGATTACTATGTCAAGTAACTCACTGGTTTTAACCTCGTTTCTTGCAGAAACAGAAACCAGAAGGGGTTCGGGCCTTCCACTGGTTCGACGTATGGAATTAATCCTTTACGACTTTCAAACCAAAAGACAAGGAAGCTATTCGGGAGCTAAAATATTTGCTGCCTCCAGAACTGATGTCCAGATAAGCAATGTGGAAGCGGATGAAAAATACTGGGAAATTTTTAACGCCACCACCAATCGAATCGAAGTTACCAAGCTTGATTCAAATACTGCTTACGGAAATTTTAATTTTAAAATGCAAAACAAGTCTAATGCCAATCAATTCATTGAAGTGAAAGAAGGTATTTTCAAGGTTCGCATTCGATAAAGGCATTTGCTGCATTCATATATCACTTCATAACCTATTGGAAATAAATCGCTTTCAGAATCTCATCAAAATTGAAATTCTCCATCATTGCAAACACCAACTGTAAAATTTTAAAATGAAAATACACCTCCGAAAAAACTTATACCTACTTCTTTTTTCTTTTTTTCTCTCTTTAACCAGCTTTGCTGATGAAGGAATGTGGCCTCCTTCACTTATCAATTCAGCAATTTTTGAGCAAATGAAATCGAAAGGTTTTTTGCTTACTCCGGAAGCCCTTTATTCCACTTCTCAACCTTCATTGAAAGATGCGATTGTTTTGTTTGGCAGGGGCTGTACCGCAGAAATCATTTCCAACCAGGGGTTAATTCTTACAAACCACCATTGTGCGCATGGCCAAATCCAAAGCCATTCAACCTTGCAAAACGATTATCTGCAAAATGGATTTTGGGCTAAATCAAAAACCGAAGAATTGCCAAATCCAGGCCTTTCAGTTTCCATCCTCATTAGAATGGAAGATGTTACTGATAAGGCACTTGAAAACATTTCACCCAGATTTTCGGAAAAAGAAAAATTTGCGGCAATGGATGCCAATTTAAAAAAAATTGGTGCCAATGCCATTGCAGGAACACATTACCAATACCAAATCAAACCGTTTTTTGGAGGGCTTCAACAATGGCTCATTGTGTACGAAACTTTTACTGACATCCGATTGGTTGGTGCTCCACCAAGTAGCATAGGTAAATTTGGAGGCGACACCGACAATTGGGTTTGGCCAAGGCATACCGGTGATTTTTCATTGTTTAGAATTTATGCCGGAAAGGATAATAAACCCGCACCCTACAATGCCGGCAATCAACCCTATTCGCCTAAAAAGTTTTTGCCTATTTCTACCACAGGAATCAAGGAAGGCGATTTTACTATGATACTCGGATATCCGGGCCGGACCAACGAGTATTTGCCTTCATTTGCGTTGGAGGTTGTCACAAAAATCACCAACCCTAAGAAAATTGCACTGAGAACCAAACGTTTAAATATTATAAACGATGCCATGAAGGCGTCGGCAGAAAAAAGAATTAAATATTCATCGAAGCAGGCCGACATTGCCAATGCATGGAAAAAATGGAAAGGAGAATCTCTTGGAATGGCAAAAGCCGATGCCATTGGGGCCAAAAGACTGATTGAGGAACGCTACAAAACATTCTTCTCCGGCCAAGGCGAAAAGGGAAAAATGTATCTGATGGCAATTGAAAATCTAAAGGAGGGTTACCAAAAAATGCAAACCCTAAGAATTCCAACTGAATATCAATCAGAAGCAGTTTTGGCAAATGACTTTTTTTCGATTCTCAAAATTTCGAAAAAACTACTCATCAAAGATCCAAAACAAGACGCGAAATCTAAGGAAAAGCAAATGGAAGACTTCAAAGCCTCTGTTCGTTACATCTATAAGGATGCCGATGCTGAAGTTGAAAGAGCCCTGTTTAAGGTAACGATGGAAGCCTATCTAAAGGATATTCCTGCCGAAATGCATTCATCCCGATTCCTGGAAATGGAAAAAGAATTTCCGGTTGCCAATGGCCAGTTTCAAAAAGAATTTTTTGATAAAGGAAAATGGTTTGATTCTGTAACTGTCTGGAAATTAGGAAAAAAACTTGCAAAAGGCGACTCAAATGCATTGTTTAAAACTCCGGCATATCAATTAATGAAAGAACTGGAGGACCATTTTGCAAAAAATACACTTCCTGCTTTTCAAAAAGTAGCCAGTGAAATTGAAACCAACAATCAGATTTTTTTCAATGGGTTAATGGAAATGGAAAAATCCAGGCAGTTTTACCCGGATGCCAACCAAACCTTTAGGGTTGCATTTGGCAATGTTTCAGGTTACCAACCCCAGGATGGAGTAAAATACACATGGCAATCCACCACACAGGGGATCATGGAAAAGGCAGATACCGAGCCAGATTTTGTATTGGAGAATCCTTTAAAGGAAATTTATAAACGTCAAAACCAAAGTAAAGAAGGACCTGTTCCCGTTGCATTTATTGCTTCCAATCACTCAACCGGAGGGAACTCCGGAAGTCCGGTTTTGAATGCCAAAGGAGAATTAATCGGAGTAAATTTTGACCGGGTCTGGGAAGGAACAATGAGCGATTATTACTTCGATAGCCGGATTTGCAGGAACATTACCTGCGATATCCGATACGTGTTGTGGGTAATTGATAAAGTAGGCAATAGCAGCCACCTTGTGAAAGAAATGGAGTTAAAGTAACTCGATTTTCTTTAAGGGATTAACTTTGAGGGTATTGTAAAATTGTTTCAAAGTTAATAGGGGGAAATCAATCCTCCTCCCATTACAAATCCTGCTCTGATGGCAGAATATTGGGTGCCCCCATTCACAAAATTGTGTTCAAAACTCAGGTTAAAGTTGTTGATTTCAAATCCAATTCTAGGGCAAAATCCCATTTTGGTTTCTGTAAATTTTGCATTGTCTTTTTCTGAGCCATCATAAAACAGCCGGTATGTATAAGTACCAAAACCAAGGCCAACAAAAGGTCGGAATTTTTCAGAAACAACTACGGAATAGTCCAGAAAAGGTAAAATTGAAAAAACTGCAATAGCCTGATAATCATCCTGTAAAATAGGCTTTTGAACCATTAAAGCTGTTTCTAAACGAATTCCAAGCCAAAAATTGTCTGTGAATGCATATTTAGGTTCCATGTGAAACGCAAAAGCATAATCATGAACCAAATTTTTAGGCACTACATAGCCCATTGAGGTCACTATTTTAAATGGCTTGAAAATCCGATCATCAGCCTTAACCAGTAAAGGGAAATTGACCAGGACGAAAAGGAAAGAAATCGCAAATATTTTTTTCATTTTGGTATGATTTAAACAGAATTGTAATTGGTTAACTATCTGGTCACTTGCTTTCATTTGGCTTTCATCAAAGCAGGCAAACATGGTGTAAAAATAATACGACCGAGCGTTAACAAAGCGGTCATCACCTTGACCATTCATACCCGGGTAATTTTCTCAAATCACCTTGGCCCTTTTACATTCATTCCAAAGGAGGGAAATAGATTATTCAGCCAGTTATATGGCTTCTTTAAATCGGTTTTGTTCCCTCAATCCCATTCAAATCAAGTAGTTAAGAGAGAGCCAAATTGAAGTTTTGCAATAAAGCTATTTGAGGAAATCAGAATCGTTTCAGGAGATATATGGCAAGACAAATTCCACTGCAAGTCGTTGATTATAAAGCAACAAACTATCTATCGAACTCTGCATTTGCGTTTTAGAAACAGAAGTATTAAGCTAAGACAATATAGGGTTGGTGAAATAATTTTGCTTTTAGCCACAGAAGGTAAATACCGGTTTTGGATTGAATAAAGGTTGCTGCTTTTTTCTAAAGTAAGTTATGTTATTAATAGTTCATTATTCTCAATTTCTAAAGACTTTCTTAAACCCGGATTGGTTATTGGGACTTCTTTATGAGAGGCAAAATTTCAAAAAATAAGTGCCTTTTTCGAAATTCGTAGCAGCGATATGGATACTGCGAAGCTTCTGATTTGAACTAGTTTAGCCCCGGAGTAGATATCCTAATGACTATTCAAGGTTAAATTTTAATTGAAACAGGAGAACCCATTCTGCTTAAAGCCGGGCTAAGACCGACCTTGTAATCCAGGTGTGGAAATACGATATTCAAAAAAAAGACAAATGGCCATCAAAAAAAATAAAAAAGGCTTTTTGGGCCCTAAAGCATTATTAACCTGTCAAAGCCCCAACCATAATTAGAGCCAAGGGTAGTAATAATCAATCCGGAACCGATTTTAATGGCTTCGTTTTGAATCAATTGCAGCGCTTTTTCCGAGTTTTTTTCATCCAAGTGACTGAATGGCTCGTCCATTATAAAAAAATCAGGTTTTTGCAAAAGGCTCCTGATTATGGCAACCCGTTGTCTTTCTCCATAAGATAGTTGACTACATTTTTTTTCGAGCAGAAAATCAATTCCCAAAACTTCTGCCATTGTATAGATTGAATTTTTATCAAACTCAGAACCAGTCAATTTTCCTTTTAAGGCCAGGTTATCCCAAACGGAATAGTCCATCAACAACCTTAAATCCTGAAAGACAATGCTAGCTTCAAATGATCTGAAATCAGACCACCGGGCAGCTGAAAATTGGGCTGTATCCACACCATCAATTTTATAATAACCTGTATAATCTCTTCTCAATCCATACAACAAACTGATAAAAGAGCTTTTACCTTTTCCTGAAGGAGCAGAGACTAACACCTGCTCGCCTTTGTTAATATTTATTGTTTGGTTCCAAACCTGTGAATTTTCAATTGCAAAGGATGGAAGGGTATCAAAAGAAATCTGGTTGAGTTGAATTTGGGTTGCCATTGAAAAAAAAATTATATCGGCAATTTTTCAAAAAGATTTTCAGCTTCCTCAAAATCAATCTTTTCCGGATTGGTAATTTCGGCTGACACCTTAACTTCTTCTTTTGTCGAACCCGGAAAAACCATCAATTTAATAAGTGATTCAGGCTGTGATGCTTCAAGCCAAAGCAATGCCCTATTTGAGGATTTATTCCATTGAGGAAATTCGTGGTTTGTCTTTCCTTTGGAAATGTAGTAAACCCAGTTGTCTTTGGTTTTCATCTCCAAAGATTCTGGAATGGTAATGGCTTTCATTATCCGTGAATTCAATTCAAATACCGAATCTGCTTCTTGTTTGGAAGAAAATCTTGCGGCTAAGGATGCGCTTTTTTGGATATTCTCAACCGTGCATCCTTCCACCATAGCCCACATCGGACCTTCAGCTTTTTCCATTTTATCAATGGCTTCATTCAAAAACGAAAAGTTAAAAAATCCGGAAAGTGCTTCACCTACTTTGGCCCAATCTGGTTTGACAGCAAGTCGAATCATGCAAGATTTATTTGCTCCAGATTTGGCAATTGGCATATCAAAAGGAAGAAAGAATGGCAATATCTGCTTTTCTTTCAAAACTGCATCCAGCATCCATTTTCCTTCAATAAGTTGTGCATTTCCAACGATGTTTGCTTCAACAGGCGGCAAAAGTGGAATTGAACTTTCTTCCTGAATTTCAGCCTTAAATGAGACCATTTCTTTTTTTGGGAATGGATCCTGGCCCCTGCTTACATTTTCTTTTACAAGAAACTGGCTTAAATCCTCACCCTTTATTTCAGGCCCACTGATGGGGTTGAAAAAGTATAAAATACAATTGTTCTTTTGCCAAACAACCTTTGCTCCAGTAAGGTCGAAAATATGGAAATCGGAAAACTCTTCTATTTTACCTGTCGGATTGAGTTTTAACAAAGTTTTTCTGAAACTGGTTTCCGAATCAATCCCCGCCATTAAAAAATGGCCATTTGTATTTTCAAACTGTGTTTTAAAAAAATAAGCCGGTTGATAAAAATCCAATCCTGAATTTTGAAGGTCAAAATTCCATTTTGTTTGAATCATATCAACCAAATGCTGTTGGCCGCCTTTTGCAGAAATAAGCTCCGGAAAATTTATCCTGACCAGAATCTGACATGAATCCGGAATGAGTTGTTCAACTTTTACTTTTTGACAAGAAAACTGAAAAAACAAACCCCAAAAAATAACAAGATTCAGGATGACCTTAAAATGAAAATGTGATTTCATAAATTGATTATACAATTTTTCTGAGTTTCAAATATTGGTGAGAAATATTAAATAGTTATGAATATTTTCAATATGCTTAAAATCAATTTTTTAAGTATTAAAAAAACTAAATTCACATAAAATTAAACCAATAAACCAGGCTAATTATGTTTTTATGAAAACTATCGATCACTTTTTCAGGGTTCATCATAATCCAATTAGCCCCACAAAAAATAAATAATTTAATCGCTTGATGAAAATTTATTTGGGCCTTTTCCGGTAAAAAAATATGCCCGGATTCTTTTTTTCTTTTGGGTTGATCTTCTTCTGAATGGCACAGGTTTTGAAGATTTTTTTAAAACGTATTCGGAGCCCCGGTTTTTTGCGGTAACTCAAAAGAATAAATAAAATTATTTGTGAGCAAAACACACATGGGCAAAAAATAAATAGAATGGTCCATTTTCAACTTGAACCTAAGCTAGCAATTGCAAGACGCATAACGTGGCTGTGCTTTATGAAGGGGTGGAATTTTAGCACTGAATCTCATACGTTACACTGAATTTCCTGTAAGTGAATCTCTTCCTGCGATGTGACGCTGCCACTCTATATCAAAGCACATGTTAGCCGATGCTGGTGAGGAGTTTATAGTACTAACCTTTGAATGGATTCACAATTTCTAATTGGTTTTCAATGGTTTGTCCACCGTGCATATCTTCTGAAAACAAGACTGCGGATTGAGATTCAAGTGCGGCACTTATAATTAGAGAATCATAAAATGAATAGCCATATTTGGCAGCAATCTGACATGCCTTTTTTATGGTTTCATCTGAGTTTATCCAAAGTGGAATTTTAGAACTCAACTCCTCGATAGTTGCCTGAATTTCTTCCCAGTTTACTTTTAGCTTCTTGTGAGCGATATTGGCAAACTCCTGCAAAACCTGTGTACCAATCATCACTTCTCCTGAAGAGATTAAACTTCTGGCTACTTCCCTTTTTTGAGGATCATCCTCGGAATACGCATAAACCAGAATATTGGTATCGAGAAATTGTAGCTTACCGCTCATTGGCTTCTTCCCTGTTAAATTTGAAGCCTTTGGTGCTCACTTTCATTGTGTTAAAATTAAAAGACGGATTTGCATCTGGATTTTCTTTGAGTATTTCCTCCTGAGTATAGGCCAGAATCTCAACACGCTTGCCAACAAAACTTTTTGGCAAATGAAGCAGAAATTGCTGATTGTGAGCAGTGAATGAAGTTTTAACCATGAGCCATTTACTTTTGAACAAAACTAAAGAAAAGGTTTGATAATTTGATGATTGGAGGAAAACCGCTGTTCGGAATTGGAAATTCCAACTCTGCTGTCTGACATTTTAGCGAAGCGAATGTCAGACTACAGATAAAGCCGATTTGCAATCGGCGAAAAGCTTTTTAAATGCCAATCTTAAATTTTATTTGAATTGTATGCCAGTTGGAGCAGGTTTTGTAGAAAAAGAAGAATAATATTTATTAAGCAGCTGTGGAGATTTTTATTGAACCAGAAAGGGTTTGTTTGCGCTTTCAATATTTTTTTAACAATAAGTGTTCGCGGTGCCGCCTTGGCGCCATTAGAAAATTGCAAATCCGCATAATCTATCGTCCAACATGCGCTTCGCTAACATGGCGGACAGCGGAGCAAAAGGGCAGCGAAGTGACTCATTTCCAATCTACCACTGAATTTCCTGCGTGGAGACTCACCTCCAAATTAAGCACAAAATCCTTTTCTATCAAATACGCCTGTTATATGCGGATTCAATGCTGCAGTCTCGTCGTCACTTAGATTTTAATTGAAAGTTCAAGATGTCCGCCAAAGCCAAGTTTTACTATTTTTTGCAAAGTTGAAATCCGGGCTTCCTTGATGTTATTTTCAATTTTAGAAATGTACGACTTAGTCGTTCCTACTTTTTCAGCAAGTTGTTCCTGAGTCATACCCAACTCCAAACGCGTGTCCTGGATAAGTGCTCCGATCTTAAAGTTTTCGTACCCCACTTCCAACTCGTCCCGCTCTTTTGTCCCACGTTTACCGTAGTTTTTTTCTTTAAACTCCTCCAAAGTCATCAGGTTCTTATTTGTCGTTTTCATATTCTGCCTTTATTTTAAGTGCTAAATCAATTTCATTTCTGGGTGTCTTTTGCGTTTTCTTTTGAAATCCATTCGCTATTACAACCAATTGTCCCTGGTCAAAAAAACAGAAAATCCGAAAAATGTCGCTTCCAACCTGAACACGTATTTCGTACAGACCGTCGGTGTTCTCGATGTGTTTGAGATAAGTTTCCGGAACCCGCTGCAAGTCTTCAACCAGGTCAAAAGTCCAAACAATTTTAGCCTTGACTTTTTTAGATTGCCGGTCGAAAAAGTCCTGGAAGTAGTCTTTATAAAATGTGATCTTTCTGTACTTCTGATTTTTGTCC
The DNA here is from genome assembly GCA_027485575.1 of Cytophagaceae bacterium. Lineage (GTDB taxonomy): Bacteria > Bacteroidota > Bacteroidia > Cytophagales > Flexibacteraceae > CAMDMI01. Next base: position 2,570 of record JAIXQU010000180.1, on the reverse strand, counting down.
ACAGAACAAATCTACAAATGTTTTCCTAAAGTGAAACACGATTCTCTATTTTTTCTGTTTGGCGAAATAGTCTGTTCAACAGAAATCGCAAATAACGTTTTCGGGCTTGGCGAAGGTGGCGATTTTCACCACAAATATTGATTCGGAGAACCATACTTTCATGAACCACAAATGTGTCTGCGGAGCACTGAACCGCCACTTTTGCCAAACCCGTGTTGCACTAAACCTTCGGTAGTTTTTACAAATCCGTGAAAACGATGTTTATTGTTATTCAAATTTTCAAAAACAAGTACACATGAAAAAAAGCAAAATCTCATCGAGCAAGCTTGTGCGCAAGTAAAAGGTTTTAGTGCATTTTACCAGAAGCTGTCCAAAATAATTGTATTATCAGGCAAAAGCCCAAGCACGCTTAAAAGTTACTGCAGCCACCTGGCCAAACTGTCCCTCCACTTTGGGCAGATTCCCACAGAGATAGACCCCGACCAGATAAATGACTATCTTTATCAGGTTAAAGTAGAGCACAATACACCCTCCGATTCTTATTTCAAGTTTACTGTGTATGGACTTCGCTTTGCCTACCGTGCAGCAGGCATGAAAGACAAACGGATAGAACTACCCAGCATCAAACACGATAAAAAACTACCCGTTGTGTTGAGCAGAGAAGAAGTAAAACGTTTGCTCACAGCTCCCAAACTACTCAAACATAGAATAGCCCTTGGCTTATTGTATGGCTGTGGTTTGCGATGTTTTGAGCTTCGCAGCCTCAAACTAAGCCATCTGGACTTTGACCGCAAGCAGGTTTTAGTTTACCAGGGCAAAGGCAAAAAGGACAGATATGTACCACTGAGCAACATGCTGATCCGTGGTTTGAAGAGCTATATAGAAGCAGAACAACCTCAAACCTGGCTATTCAATGGCAAAGAGCAGGAAATCACCTTACAGGCAGGTGGAGATTTTGACAGCAGGTACAGCCAGCGAGGTTTGCAATGGGCTGTAAACAAAGCAGCCAAGGATGCGAAGATACAAAAGGAGGTAAGTGTTCACACCCTTCGCCATACATACGCCACCCACCTTTTGGAAGAAGGGCTGGACATTATGAGCATCAAAGACTTGCTGGGTCATGCCTGCATTGATACCACATTGGTGTATTTACACGTGGCGCAAAGTGGAAGGGTAAAACCGTTTTCTCCTCTAGATAGGCTCTATCCAAATACGGATAAAAAGTAGGACTATGCAGCCTGCTTTTGAAGTAGCCGATGTGCTCAATGCGCATTGGCCCGAAATAGAACGGTCTGGCCATATCAACGGTTGGCAAATCAGAACCTTGGGAGCCATAAAGCGTTGCCGGACGGCAGAGTTGGGCGGTCATGTGGATGCCTGCACCAGTTGCGGCACGATGCGGATAAGTTACAACAGTTGCAGAAACAGGCATTGCCCTAAATGCCAGGGCAAAGAGCGGGAAAAGTGGGTAACCAAACGGGAAGAAGAACTACTTCCCGTTCCCTACTTTCATATCGTTTTTACATTGCCCGATACGCTCAACCAAATGGCAATACACAATCCCAAAGCAGTGTACGACAGCTTGTTTGCAGCAGCCTGGCAAACGGTGGAAACCTTTGGAAAGGATGAAAAACATCTGGGCGTGCAAACAGGCATGATATGTATTCTGCACACCTGGGGACAGCAGTTAACACTCCATCCGCACCTTCATTGCATCGTTCCGGGAGGTGGATTGACCAAAGCCGGAAACTGGAAAACGGCCAGAAACAAAGGCAAATTCCTTTTTCCGGTGAAGGCCATGAGTAAGGTGTTTAGGAGAAAATATGCGGAGGAGCTCAAAAACAGAATACCACTGGTAGAAAAAATCATCATCGACCAACTATACAAAAAGGACTGGGTGGTATATGCCAAACGACCTTTTGGCGGACCAGAGCAAGTGCTGGAATATCTGGGCAGATACACCCACAAGATAGCCATTTCCAACCACAGACTGGAAAATGTGGATACAGCAACGGTAACCTTTCGCTACAAAGACTACCGACAGGAAGGGAAGAAGCAATCTATGACTTTGGATGGAATGGAATTCATACGCCGGTTTTCTCTACACATTTTGCCCAAAGGTTTTGTTCGGATCCGGCACTATGGTGTACTCAGCAGCACATCTAAAGTAAAAACCATACCCATAATCCGGGCTCAATTGCCAGCAACCAAGCCAGCAACCAAAATCCAAACCAAGGCACAGCCCTACAATCCACTTATTTGTGCCTGCTGCAAAACTGAAACCATGAAAACCATAGAAATACTACCCAGACGTGGGCCACCAAGGCGGATAAGAACCATACAACCGGAAGGATTTTCCAAGGCATAAAAAAAAGCAACCCAAAAGGAGGCTTGGCGAAGCCGTGCCCAAAAACAGAGAAAACTAACCAGAAAAGCCCAAAAGGCTAGCTAAACTAAAAAGAAGGAAAGATGAAAATGAGTCAAACCAAAGGCTCGAGGCCAAACCAAGGCCAACATCCGTAGGCGAACCAAGCCGTTTAGCCCACAGACTTCCAAAGCAAACCCCATAG
>JAIXQU010000053.1 GCA_027485575.1 Cytophagaceae bacterium | reverse complement strand
TTGTATGGTGTAATTGGCTGCAGGAACAGGCAAATAATCAGAGGAACCTCTGAATGGGGCATTATCAACTAAAGTACCAACTCCTTGTGCTTTAATATCAACTGTCGGCGCATCGCTGGAACCATGAAATACTCTCAAATCAACATTGGTAGCAACTGCCGAGGTTTCTTTGGCCCCGCCGATTACGGTAATGTCAAAAGAATTTGAAATGCCATCCGGATTTGGTGCATAGACTCCACCGGGAAGTCCAAGATTGCCATTGGCTATCAAATAGTAACCTTCATCACCAGCCAATTCATAAACTCTTCTGAAAGCTGGGTTTGCTGTGTCAGTTCCTGCTGAAGCGCCTTTAAGTGCAACTGTCAATGGAACACCCGCATTTAAACTTACAAATGGCGTCGCATTTCGGAAAGCCAATCCTGGGACTGCTTTGGCTCCATTGACAAAAACATCAACAGCAGGCGCATTGGCAGAATTGTGAACAATTTGAACCCTGGATGTTGCAGTTGGCAATTGGATGGCATCTCCTGTTGTAGTGAAAGCCCACAATCCAAACCCGGGACCAGCATTTCCACCTGTCGTGTTGGCTGAAGGCGTAAAATATCCAGATGCTAAAACCAAGGCTGTTTTACCTGCTAAAGTTGTTAAACCTGCTTTATAGGCCAACAAATTGGGAGAACCAGAACCTGGAGAAACCTGAATTGTGTAATTCGCAGCAGGCACTGGTAAATAATTGGAAGAACCTCTGAATGGGGCATTATCCACCAAAGTTCCAACTCCTTGCGCCTTAATATCAACTGTCGGAGCATCCGTGCATCCATGAAAAACCCGAAGTTCTACATTAGAAGCTACAGCGGCAGTTTCTTTGGCATCACCAATTACAGTGATGTCAAAACCATTGCTTATTCCATCTGGATTTGGTGCATAAATACCTCCCGGCAAAGCCAGATTTCCATTTGCAATTAAATAATATCCTTTATTTTGCTCGAGCGTGTATCTCCTGAAAAATACTGGATTGGAGGTATCATTTGATGCTGAAGCTGGTTTAATTCTTACCTGTAATTCTACTCCTGCAGGAGCATTGGTAAAGGGAGACGCTGCTCTAAAAGGGACATTTGGGAACAACTTAGCTGCACCGACAAAAATATCGACAGCTGGGGCATTGGCTGCATTGTGAACAACCTGAATCCTTGCATTTTGTGCTAAAGCACTGGCACTAATCAACACTCCGGCAGATAGGCTTAGAAATTTTGTATAAATTTTTAACATTTTGTTTAATGTATGTGATAATACTGTTGAACAAAATGAAAGACTCCAACCTGGTTGCAAAAGTTGCAATTGAAAATGCAAAAAAAATTATAACCTTGTTTTTAAGGAAATTACACTCTAAAATCAAATGTGGAATTTACCTTTTATAACAAAAGACCTTAAAAATTGACGGTTAGGAATTGAGTTTTTGTTTAACTCTTTTTGCAATGCGGCACAAAATATTTACCTCCAATTTTTTCTTGTTCTGGTTCACCCCGGTTTGTACAAAATATTGCACACTCATATTAAACCTCAGGAAACCCATACTGAAAACAAATAATATTTTGCAAAACCATTTACTTTCAAAACAATTCTGTTTTATAAATGAAAAAAAAAAGTCAGTTTTGCACTTAAATAAATTAATGCGGTTTATACTGCATCAGCCAAGTACATAAAAAAAAATTCATGAAAAAACACATCTACTCTCTGGGGCTGGTAAGCCTCTTTATGAGTTTTTTGGTCATTCAATCTTTTGGCCAAACTGGTTTTCGAAACAAAGTTTTTAAAAACGAAAGCCAAACAATTCAAAAAATTAAGGGCAATGAATCAAATGCCACAAATTCAGGTTCTAATCCTGGCAACAGCACTGCTGCAATCTGGGATGTTCGATTTACAATTGATCCAGTTGAACTAAGTGGTTACAATGCACTTGCTGGTGTATGCTATGCCAAAGGTTACTTCTTTTTTTCCAAATGGAATGGTGCCGATACTGTAGTTATCTGCGATTCTGCTGGTGAATTTGTTGAAACTAAAAAAATTACCAATGCAGGTGCAATCCGGTCAATGACTTTTGATGGGACTTTCATATATGCCGGAAACAATACGCGAAACGTTCAGGTAATAAACCCGGTTACACGGACCAGAGTTCGTCAATTTTCTGTTCCTGCCTCGGTTGGTAATGTTCGATGGATAACTTTTAATCCAGCTGGAAATAACGGCCTTGGAAGTTTTTATGTAGGAAATTTTGATACTGATATTTTTCAAATCACTAAACCTACAGTTGGTAACGCAACCGTACTCAATAGCATACCTGCAGCAACCCATGGTTTGACTGGCATGTATGGAGCATCATTTCAATCGGATGGCGCAAACTCCAAACTTTGGGTTTTTGACCAGGGTCAGGCTGCAAGCCAGGCTGTTATTGTTCAACTTACTGCTGCTGGTATAGCCACAGGCATTACCAAGGATGTGGATGAAGACGCCCCAGCAGGAGCGGGTGGACTTGCCGGAGGATTAAATCTTGCAGATGTCCCGGGATATCCTGGAAAGACCTTGCTTGCTATGTCACAAGGTGGAGGAATGGTTGCATACGATGTTTCTGCTCCAGTATTTGATGCATCTTTTGATAGTTTAGGTGTTACAAACAATTTGGCAGCATGGCCTAAAAAATGGGATGCCAGCGTTACTGTTGGAGGAAAAGTAAAATCTATAGGAGAAAGCACTTTGGCAAACTTTACACCTAAGATTGACATAATTGATGGTAATACTGATGGGCTTATTGAAACTTTACAAATACCTTCCTTAACATTAGGATCGGGTCAGTCTTCAATTGTTCAATCTTCACCATTGGTAAATGGTTTGTATTCTGCTGGTGGATTTTATGTGGCCAATGGCATAACAGCTTATCCTGGAGACGAAAACGGATCCAATGATACTGCTTTTGTAGTTTTTGGAATTACTGATAGCACTGTAGCAAGAGATTATGCCTATTTTGATAATACCATCGCCGGAAGTATTGGTATCGGAGCGCCTGCGAGTGATGAGAAAGGATTAGGTTCTAAGTTTTTACTTCCAAGAGCTGATACTTTAACTTCTGTATCATACTATTTGGCTACTCCGTTTCAGGATCAAACAAGTTCTGTTTCAATCTATTCAGTAAGTGAAACTGGTGAAATTGGAGCTGCACCAATCACAACTACGGGTACCTACACAGCCACTGCTGCCGATGAAGCAAACGGTGTATTGGTAACATTGGCTCTGGATAATCCACTTCCATTACCTGCTGGTCAGTTTTTTGTGGCGGTAAATGAGCTTGGAGATTCTACATGCGGAATTGGAAACTTTGCTTTCAATTATATACCAAACACCTTTTTTGTTAAATGGAACTCTTTTGGCGGTGGCGCATGGACTGACTTACAAGGATTTGGCGGTAACTTAAGAAGGGCTTTTTGTATTTATCCAAATTTTGGAAGAGTTCCGGTAGTGACAACTACTCTGGCTGTTTGTACAACTTCAACCATTACTGCAATTACCTTAACCGGTGCTACAGCAAACAACAATATCATTTCTGATGGGGGTGCTACTGTAACAGAGCGTGGAGTATGCTGGAGTACAAATCCAAACCCAACAATCGCCTTAACAACCAAAACGGTTGATGGTTCAGGAACAGGTTTGTTTTCAAGTACAATAGCGGGTCTTGACCCAAATACAATGTATTATGTCAGGTCTTATGCTACGAATAGTGTTGGAACAACTTATGGAAATCAATTGTTTTTCTCAACTCTTTCAACCAACACAATTGGAACTTGTACAACTGCAGTAGTAAGTAATATCAGTACAACGTCTGCGGTTAGTGGAGGCCAGGTTCTTACAGATGGTGGTGCACCAATTACTGCCAAAGGTATTTGCTGGAGCACAAGTGCTAACCCAACAATTGCTTTATCTACTAAAACCTTTAATGGTACTGGATTAGGTGGATTTGTAAGCACAATGAACAACCTAACACCAAACACTACTTATTTTGTTCGGTCATATGCCCAAAACAATGTAGGAGTTGCTTATGGTGAAGAACTTCAGTTCACAACCCTATTGGTTTCTGTTTCTAAAATTCTTGATGGTGGTAGAAATTTAAATCTTCTTGTTTATCCAAATCCAAACTCAGGAAGCTTTACAGCCAATATGTTCTCTGAAAAAGGAGGAAAAGCTGAAGTAAGGATTTTAAATTCCATAGGACAAACTGTTGAACTTTCTACTGTAGATGTTCCAGCTGGTGAGTCTTTAATTCCATTCAATGTCAAATCATTGAAAAGCGGAATTTATTTCTTTTCTGTCAAGATGGACGGTCAAATCAGAACTCAGAATCTGATAAAAGAATAGATTCAGCAAAACATAAAAAAAGGCCTTACCGGATTGGTGAGGCCTTTTTTTATGCCTAAATTAAACCAAATTCACAATTTTATAATTGAAAATCCTATTTTCTTTTATCGCCGAAAAGGGAAAAGCCAAACCAGTTTGTGGTACTAACTTCAATCTGTTGATAACCTCTTTTCCAATACCATGAAACGGCCTCTTTAGGCGAATGCTCCCACCGGTATTGGCACGAAAGGGCATCCATTAGATCAATCATCAGCTCACGCCGGTTTACCTTTTTTCCTTTAATCTTTTGAATGGCAAAAGCCCAGGGAAATATAAAAATATGGTATAAAATGTATTGAAGTTTAATGGGAAGCCTATTCGAAAAAGGCCTTAACACAGTGAAAAATCTGTGATGTAAGGTAGGAATAGGGTGGTACAACCAAACGCAATATCTTCCGGACGGTTTGACCAATTCATGTAAAATGGAAAAAGAAACTTCGGTGTTTTCGGTATGGTGAATCACTCCTGAAGAATGAACCAAATCAAAAGAAGAAAAAACCAAAGGAGGAAACATCAGATCTGCCTGAATAAAATGGGTATTAGGTTCTTTATTGAAACCATATGCCCTGTCAACACTGGGCCCAAGGTCCATACCGATTACCATAGAAGCACCTTCTGATGCAATGGCCATTGAAAGCAAACCATGTCCACATCCGGCATCGAGAATGATTTTTTTCGAAAGTTCTCCCTTTTTATATCCACATTCGTTATAAAAAGTTTCCACCATTTCAGACCTTGATTCGTGCCAGATT
>JAIXQU010000115.1 GCA_027485575.1 Cytophagaceae bacterium | reverse complement strand
GGCAATATCCAGAATCAGCCCATCAACAAAATCCAGGATCTACTTCCAATGAATTGGAAAAAGGCAACTCTTATAAATAATTCAGAAACAAAAGGTACGTAGATGACCGGAGGCTTACATTGTAGTGCGTTTATTTGTTTAGTGAGTATTGTAAAAAACTCCAATTAGTTTAAATCAGAATTATGACCAGTAATAGTCCGCAGACAAAAAGCCAGATACCAGGTAAAATTGTCAAACCTGATTTTCGTATGATGCATTAACTTTAAACCAAAACCCAATAAAGGCTCTGGTTTAATATTAAATCCTGACTGATTCTGAGGAGTACTTAATTATCTGTATCCCAGTATTTTCAGCATGCTTTCGCTATCCTGCTCAGGAGCAAATAGCTCAGTGGAAATGTTGCCGTTTTTGTCCTTTTGAATCAGGACATGCTTTGGTGCCGGAATCAGGCAATGTTGGATTCCTCCATATCCACCCAAAGATTCCTGATAAGCGCCTGTATGGAAAAAACCCACATACAATTCATCTTCATTTTCAATTTTTGGGAGAAAAACAACGGAACTGTGTGCCTCGGAATTATAGTAATCCATTGAATCACAGGTAAGACCACCTAAATTTACCTGATGGTATCTTTTGTTCCAATGATTAATGGCAAGCATAATATACTTTTGGTTTAAACCCCAGGCATCTGGTAAATTGGTTATAAAAGAGCTATCAATCATATACCAAAGTTCTTTGTCGTTTTGCTGCTTTTGGTCAAGGATGGAGTAAATGACAGCCCCGCTTTCTCCAACAGTAAAGCTTCCAAACTCAGTAAAAATGTCTGGCATTGGAACGCCATGATCATTACAGATGTATTGTATATTTTCTACAATCTGGTCTATAATATACTCATAGTCAAAATCAAACTGCATGGAAGTCTTTATCGGAAGGCCCCCACCAATGTCGATGCTATCCAATTCCGGGCATATTTTTTTAAGCTCACAATAAATTTCAACAAATTTCGAAAGCTCATTCCAATAGTAGGCTGTGTCCTTCATTCCAGTATTTACAAAAAAGTGAAGGGTTTTTAAGGTAAATTTTGCCCTGCCTTCAATTCTCCTTTTGTAAAAATCCAGAATGTCATTATATCTGATTCCAAGTCGGGAAGTATAAAACTCAAAGGTGGGTTCTTCATCTGCTGCGATTCTCAAACCTACCTGACAATTTACTTTGTTATTTACTTCGTAATAGTCGATTTCAGTAAGGTTATCAAGAATAGGAATGCAGTTTTCGAATCCATCATTAATTAACTCGCTGATATATTGTAAGTAAAGTGGTCTTTTATACCCATTGCATAAAAAATAAGTTTGCTTGTTAACAAGACCTCTATTATAAAGTTCTCTAATGATTGGAATGTCATAGGCTGAAGAAGTTTCTATATGAATATCGTTCTTCAATGCCTCTTCCATTACAAACCTGAAATGACTTGATTTAGTACAATAGCAATAGGTATACTTCCCGGTATAACCATATTTTTCAAAAGCTTTGTTGAATAGACTTTTGGCTTTTTGAATATGCTCTGATATCTTCGGTAAATAACTTAATTTCAATGGCGTGCCATATTGTTCTATGATAGGCATAAGAGGTACTCCATTAAAATGAAGTTCATTATTTTCAACCTTGAATTCTTCTGTTGGAAATTCGAAGGTTTGTTCAATTAAGTCAATGTATTCCAGCATGTTGATTGCGTAAAAGCCTTTTCAAAAACTCAAATTATTTTTTTTGAAAGGGCATGCGATTTAGTAATAAAAAGACAGGGATCAAAAAAGAATAACAAAGGATAACACACAGGTAATCAAGTATCATTATTTTTTGCTTGTCAGTCAGTGTGTTAAGCGATATTTGGGTTGGATTTATCGAGTGCTTTTTTATAAACTTCGAGTACTCTTTTTCTGGCAAATTCATGGTTAACTACCATAGAATTCATATATGAAAACGAATTATACTCAGGAACCCACTTTTTTATGTAATGAAATTCTTTATCAAACTTTTCCATTTGAAGGGTTGGGTTAAAAACCCTGAAATACGGTGCTGCATCACAACCGGATCCAGAAGCCCATTGCCAGCCTCCATTGTTGGCAGAGAGGTCAAAATCCAATAATTTTTCTGCAAAGTAGGCTTCTCCCCATCTCCAGTCTACCAAAAGGTGTTTTACCAAAAAGCTTGCAACAATCATTCTAACCCTATTGTGCATAAAACCCGTTTCGTTGAGTTCCCTCATGCCTGCATCAACTATAGGATAGCCTGTTTTTCCTTCACACCATATTTGAAACTCTGCTTCATTGTTCCTCCAGTTGATATCTTCATAGGCCGATTTAAACGATTTTCCGTTTCCAACATGGGGAAAATTCCAAAGAATACTCATATAAAACTCCCTCCAAATCAATTCATTAAGCCATGTTTCACTGTGTTTTAAACCCAGGCGGACCAATTCTCTGATGCTTACAGTTCCAAATCTCAGATGAACACTAAGTCTTGAAGTAGCCGGAAGGAAAGGGAAGTTCCGCTTTTCAGCATAAGCCTCGATCAATTCCGCTTTTACAGTTTTCGCAGGAAAAGCATCATTCGATTTGTCAAAGCCCATTTCTGAAAGGGTTATTATTCCTTTTGCCGGAAATTTTAAAGAATTATGCAAATGAGATTCCGACGACTTTGAGGAAACCAGCTCCCCGGATATTAAGCTTTTCCACTTTTTGCTGTAAGGGGTAAAAACAGTGTATGTCCCTCCGGTATTGGATTTGATTTCATCTTTTTCAAATATAACCTGGTCTTTGTAAGAGTGAAATTCTATCCCTTTCTCCTGAAGATATTCTTGAATTTCCTTGTCCCTTTTAATGGCATAGGGTTCATAATCAGAATTGGTAAAAACAGATTTTACTTCAAATTCTTCATTTAAAACTTGAAAAGCCTCCAATGGAGTAGAATAAAATGTTTTTACCCCGGACCCAATATCATTTAACGGTTTTTCTATTTCTAATAGAGAATTATGAATGAATGTTAATCTCCTGTCATTTTTGACCTTCAATTTACTAAGAATGCTTTTATCAAAAATGAAAACAAGTAGGACAGGGTATTTTTGATTTAAGGCATGGAATAGGCCAATATTGTCCTCCAGCCTTAAGTCTCTTCTGAACCAAAAAACAGATATCTTTTCTTTCGGATTTTGCATTTTCCTAAAACAGGATTTATCATCAATTGGTTTTAATAAATCCATTTCACCTTAAAACTAAAAAATGCGATATTGCCACGCGGAATTTTTTAAAGATTTTGGTTCTTTATCCTGGAGAAATGGCAAATCTTTTTCACTAATCATGGCAATAAAATCATACACCAATCTTTTGTTTAATCAGGCTTTTATAGATGAAAATCAGCCTTCTGGAAACATTACAACACCCTCTTATTTGAAGTCTGCACCAGGATACGCTCCTTTTGCCAGAGGGCCTTATCCGGTAATGTTTGTCACTCAACCATGGACCATCAGGCAATATGCAGGGTTTTCAACTGCCAAAGAATCTAATGAATTTTATAAACAAAATCTTGCAGGTGGTCAGATGGGTCTTTCTGTCGCTTTCGATTTACCAACCCATAGAGGATATGATTCAGACCACGTCAGAGCACAGGGAGATGTTGGGGCTGCGGGAGTTTCAATTGATTCTGTAGAAGACATGAAGGTTTTGTTTGATGCAATCCCATTAGACAAAATCTCTGTTTCTATGACAATGAATGGTGCGGTTATTCCGATTATGGCATTCTACATTGTCGCTGCCGAAGAACAAGGAGTTTCAATTGAAAATCTGGCCGGAACCATTCAAAACGATATTCTAAAAGAGTTTATGGTGAGGAATACCTTCATTTACCCACCTGAAGAATCCATGAAATTAGTAGCTGAAATTTTTGCTTTTACCGCTGAAAAAATGCCAAAATTTAATTCCATTTCTGTTTCAGGGTATCACATGCATGAAGCCGGGGCTCCTGCCCATTTGGAATTGGCATATACTTTGGCAGATGGCCTTGAATATATTAAAACCGGAATTGATGCGGGATTAGACATTGATGGATTTGCTCCAAGGATTTCTTTTTTTTGGGCTATAGGAATGAATTATATAGTTGAGGTAGCCAAGTTAAGAGCGGGAAGAATCTTGTGGGCAGAATTAATAAAAAAATTTAACCCCAAAAAAGACAAATCTCTGATGTTAAGGACACATTGTCAAACATCCGGTTATAGTCTTACCGAACAAGATCCCTTTAACAATGTAGCCCGGACAACATTTGAAGCAATGGCTGGAGCACATGGGCAAACACAAAGTCTTCATACAAACTCGCTTGATGAAGCGATAGCTTTGCCAACACCTTTTTCAGCCAGGATAGCACGGAATACCCAATTGTTAATTCAAAAGGAAACGGATTCCTGTAATAATATTGATCCTTGGGCGGGTTCCAAAGCCATTGAAAAGAAGACTTTAGAATTACTGGAACAGGCAAGAACTGAAATTGAGCTTATTGAAGAACAAGGAGGGATGACCAAGGCAATCAACCTGGGAATTCCAAAAATGAAAATTGAAGAGGCTTCAGCAAGAAAACAAGCCAGTATAGATACGGGATTAGAGCATTTGATTGGGATAAATTATAATGAACAACCAAGACCCAAAATGGATGTTTTAACAATTGATTTAGAGGAAGTTAGAAATAATCAAATAAAATCGTTGCAAAAGCTTAGGGCTAATAGAAACGAAGAGAATGTTGCAAAGGCCTTAAAAAAAATTGAGACCAGAGCATTTGAAATTAAGTCTGGCCGTGCAGGAGGATCTTCAGATTTTAATATTTTGAATTTGGCCATTGAAGCAGCAAAAAGCAGAGCAACTCTTGGAGAAATATCAAGTGCTATTGAGGTTGCATTTACAAGATATAACCCACCGATAAGATTAATTTCAGGTGTTTATAAATCAATCGTGGAAAAGGACATTCATTTTTTAAGAGCAAAAAAGCTAGCTGATTTATTTTCTGAAAAGGAAGGAAGAAGGCCAAGAATCCTTGTAGCAAAATTAGGTCAGGATGGGCATGACAGAGGAGCAAAAATTGTAGCCTCTGGTTATGCAGATTTGGGTTTTGATGTGGATATGGGTCCTTTATTTTCTATGCCAGATGAAGTGGCTAAACAGGCTTTGGAAAATGATGTCCATATTGTTGGCGTTTCTTCACTAGCTGGAGGTCATAAAATTTGGCTTCCTCAGTTAAAAAAAGAACTTAAAAAATCTGGAATCGGAGATGTTCTTCTTGTCGCTGGAGGAGTTATTCCTGGTGAAGATTACAGTTTTCTTTATGAAAATGGAGTTGATTTTGTTTTTGGCCCAGGAACCAAGCTTGCCGAAGCAGCAGTTCAGATTCTTGAAAAGCTTTTTAATAACAATTTATTGTCTATCGAATAGCCTTTATTCAAAGGCCAAAAGTGTCTGTTTTTTAATTTTTATATACTGAAAAAGCATGAAATAGAATTAACAACTCAATTTTGTAAACTGCTTTATTACAATACATTGAGGTCATAAAAGAAGTGAAGTAACAGAAAAACTGTCAGAATCAAATTCGAATAAATAAACATTGAACTTGGGGTTACTAATGTCAGATATTGGGTATAAAGTTTTATTAATCAACCTCTTCTTTTCTTTTTACTATGGCAAATTATTCCGATTTTTGCGGCTTAACAAAGAATATAGTTCCATATAATGGAAGTAAAAGAGTTGGATTTGCCTGGGGTTCTTGAAATAATACCTAAGGTTTTTTATGATGAAAGAGGTCATTTTTTTGAATCATACAATTTTGAATCCTTTAAAAGCCAAGGTATTACAACCAAATTTGTACAAGACAACCAATCCTTTTCAAAAGCGGGAGTGGTAAGAGGTTTGCATTTTCAAGCACCTCCTTTTGCGCAGATCAAACTGGTCAGGGCCCTTCAAGGAAAAGTTCTGGATATTGTTTTAGATTGCAGGAAGTCGTCGCCTACTTATGGAAAATATACTTCTATCATATTGGATTCTTCCTTGAATAATATGGTTTACATTCCAGAAGGGTTTGCCCATGGTTTTTCGGCCTTTGAAGATTCGGTTTTCCAATATAAGTGTTCTAATATTTATGTTAAACAAGCAGAAATGGGCGTTCATCCTCTGGATTCAGTACTATCCATTGATTGGAAGGTTTCAAACCCAAATGTTTCGCAAAAAGATATGGAGCTTCCCGATTTTCATTCATTTTCTTCTCCTTTTCAATAAAATGAAGAATTTTTTATTATTATTGATTCTTACCTTAATTGGATTTTCTTCTTGTAGAGTGTATAAAAAAGATATACTTTTTCGGGCAGACAAAGAAAAAGAAAAGGAATTTTTAGAGGCTTCAAAAAGCTTAAAGACCCCGAATAATTATTTAATCACAAAAAATGATCTGATAGAGTTTTTGGTTTTTACCAATAAGGGTGAAATTATCATAGATCCAACTTCTGAATTTGCCAAGCAGATTGTTGGCGGTTCGGCAGGTGGAAATGGAGGGGGAACCATTAAATATCTGGTTCAAAATGATGGCACGGTTGATCTTCCTATACTTGGAAGAGTTAAAGTTGACAGCATTAATGTTCACCAATGTGATAGTTTACTTGCCAACCTCTATTCGAAATATTATCTTGAACCCTTTGTAAAGACCAGGGTGGCAAACAGAAGAATATTTGTTATAGGGACAGGAGCCTCTAACATACAAGGCGGAGGTGGATCCTCTGGAGGAAGGGTAATCAATCTGGAACATGAAAATGTGACCCTAATGGAAGTAATGACGCAGATAGGAGTTGCAACCTATAGTAATGTAAACAGAATAAAGGTGATACGTGGTGATTTAAAGGATCCAAAAATATTTTCAGTTGATTTAACGCATTGGAATTCATTTCAAAGTTCAAATTTAATAATCCTGCCAAACGATATCATTTATATTGAGCCTACAAGGAGAAAAGGATTTGATTTCCTTAGAGATTTCAATATTATTGCTCAGGTCTCTACCATAATTTTAAGTATCATTTTAATTACAAGGCTATGACAAATGGGTTTGGCAAAGAATCAAATTCCAACATGCCAGTTGGCTTTTCTGATATACCATCTGAATTAAACTCTGGTGGGGGTATTGGCGGAATAGACTTAGAAAAGTTACTCGCCATATTAAATAAAAGCTTATGGTGGATTATTCTCTTCGTGGTAATGTCGTTATCCGGAGCGTATTTATATCTGCGGTATACAAAGCCAATTTATGAGTCCTATTCTATTTTGAAGCTTGATATTCAGAAAAGAGCTGACGAACTGTTAGGCTTAAAGGACGATGAAGGCTCAGGGGCAAATTTGGTCGGGGAGATAGAGATAATTAAATCCCAGGTTTTGTATGAGCAGGTTCTTGAGAAAATTGATTTAAGTGTTACTTATCAACAATCTGGTAATTTTCTTTCAAGCGAACTTTATACAATAACTCCTTTTAAAGTTGTTTATGAAGTAAAAAATAGTGCATTTTATAATGTCCCAATTAGCTTGGAGTTTATAGATGACAAGCAGTATATAATGAAATATGATTTGGTTGGGGTTGAAAACTCTGAGATTTTCAAATTTAATACCGCTTATGAAAATGAATTCTTAAAATTTAAGGTAACATTAACTAAGTTTTATTCGCCGGAATGTAATGGACAGAAGTATTTATTTACATTAAATTCCAAGCAGTTTCTGGTAGATTTTTTGTCAAGGGGAACAAATGCATATATATTAAATGCTGCAGCCAACACAATTAGAGTTGGTTTTCAGGACAATTCTCCTCAAAAAGCGCAAGATATTGTAAACGTTATTGATACCATTTACAGACAACAAACCCTGGCAAATAAAAATCTTGCGAACGAGCAGACTTTGACGTTTTTGGAGCAACAGATGGATGCTACAGCAAAAAAACTAGATGCCTCCGAACAAAAAATGCAAGATTTTATTAAAAGAAATAAAATTTCTGATGTTAATGTTACTGGTGACAAAATAAAATCTAAATCAGATGAACTTGTAGTTAAGAAATTTGAGCTTGAGTTACAGAGAGTACAGATAGCCGATCTTGAGAAATTGATAGAGAGTTTTTCCCAGAATCCAGGTAAAAAACAAGTTTTTCCGTCGCTCAATTATATCAACGACCCGAATCTGGTTGACCTTGCAAAACAATTGAACCTTTTGCTGAATCAGCAGGCATTGATGTTGTATAATGCCAAAGAATCTACAGCAGCCTTTCGAATTTCTGCACAGAAAATTGAGGACCTCAAAAAGGATATAAATTCAGTAATTGCCATTACCAAAATGACAAATGCTAAAAAAATTCAGGAGCTGAATACTGAATTAGAGCGATTAGAGGTTGAGTTTCTTTCTTTACCATCAAAGGAGAAAGAGTTGACCCAAATCAAAAGGTTTTTTTCAATAAACGAAAAGTACTATTTGATGTTTATCGAGAAAAAAGCTGAATTTGAAATTGCCAAAGCAGGAACCATTCCTAATTTTCAAATTCTGGCACCTGCCAACCTGCCTACAGTTCCACTGATTCCTCAAAAGGGTTCGGTTTATAGTACCTGGATTATTATTGGTGTTATTTCCGGAATTGGTCTAATTGTCGTAAGATATTTACTTCAGGATACAGTCGTTACTCAAAAAGAGCTGGAGGTCAATTCTTCTGCGCCAGTCTTGGGTATTGTTCCGGTTTACTCCAAGGAGAAACTTAGGATTGCCCGGTTGGTTGTAGATAAAAATCCTAAATCGGCCATAAGTGAATCCTTGAGGTCAATCAGGACAAATATTGACTTCATTATTCCTGAGAAAAAGAAAATTATTTCCGTTACAAGTACGGTCGCTGGAGAAGGGAAAACATTTTTTGCTATTAATCTTGGCGGTGTATTGGCCATGTCAAATCAACGCGTCATCATGTTGGACATGGATATGAGGAAACCAAAACTTCATCTTGCATTTGATGTCAGTAATGATATTGGAATGAGCACAATGTTGATTGGAAGGAATGAAGTTAAGGAATGTATTTCTAAAACATCGCTGGAAAATCTGGATATCATCTCTGCCGGACCAGTACCCCCTAACCCATCAGAGTTGATAATGCGTCCTCAACTAAACAGCATTTTTGAAATATTGCACAAGGACTATGACGTGATTATTATTGATAGTCCTCCAGTTGGATTGGTTACGGATGGAATTCTTATTATGCAAAAAGCAGATTTGCCCATTTATGTGGTAAGGTCTGAATACTCAAAAAAGTCATACTTGAAAAATGTTAACAAACTAATAAGAGTGAATGGCTTTAGAAATTTAGCTACCATTCTGAATAGCTTGGATAATTTCAAAACATACGGATATGGATACGGTTACGGTTACGGATATGGGTCTGGTTATTACTCAGATGATGCGCCAGAAACCAATGTTAATTTGGATTGGTTCAAAAATATTGTTACCAAGGACAAATCCGGAACTGCTAAAGATACATGAAAAACATAAGGAATTTTTGTATAATTGCTCATATCGACCACGGAAAGAGCACACTCGCTGATAGACTTTTAGAGTTTACTCAAACTGTTGATAAGAGGCACATGCAGGCTCAACTGCTTGATGACATGGACCTTGAACGAGAAAGAGGGATTACCATCAAAAGTCATGCTATACAAATGGTTTATCCTTACAAGGGAGAAAACTATATTTTCAACCTCATAGATACACCTGGCCATGTTGATTTCTCTTATGAAGTCTCCAGGTCTATTGCTGCATGTGAAGGAGCGTTGCTTTTAGTTGATGCATCTCAAGGCATTGAAGCTCAAACCATTTCAAATCTTTACTTGGCTATGGGTAATGATCTGGAGATAATTCCTGTTTTAAATAAGGTAGATCTACCTGGTGCCATGCCAGATGAGGTTAAGGATGAAATGGTTGATTTATTGGGATGTAAGCGGGAGGAAATTATTCACGCAAGCGGTAAAGCCGGAATTGGAATTGAAGAAATTCTAAATGCGGTCATCGAAAGAATTCCGCACCCAAAAGGCGATCCGGAAGCTCCCTTACAAGCATTGATTTTCGATTCGGTTTATAATTCTTTTAGAGGAATAGAGGTCTATTTTCGGATATTTAACGGCAGAATTTCTAAAGGAGATAGAATTAAGTTTATGGCAACCGGCAAAGAATACTTTGCGGATGAGGTAGGAGTTCTTAAACTAACCCAGGAAGCTCAAACCGTAATGGAAGCGGGTAATGTGGGTTATTTGATTTCTGGGATTAAAGAAGCCAAAGAGGTGAAAGTGGGTGATACCATTACCCAATCAACAAATCCTTGTAAATCGGCAATTCAGGGTTTTGAGGATGTAAAACCAATGGTTTTTGCAGGAATTTATCCTGTTGAAACATCAGAATTTGAGGAATTAAGGGCCTCAATGGAAAAGCTTCAATTAAATGATGCCTCATTGGTTTGGGAGCCGGAAACCTCTGCAGCCTTAGGGTTTGGGTTCCGTTGTGGGTTTTTAGGAATGCTCCATATGGAAATCGTTCAAGAGAGGCTGGAAAGAGAATTTGGAATGACAGTCATTACAACGGTTCCTTCAGTTCAATTTAAGGCCTACACTACAAAAAATGAACTTTTAGTTGTAAATGCCCCAAGCGAACTTCCCGACCCGAATTTTCTTGATAGAGTTGAAGAGCCATTCATAAAAGCCCAGATAATTACAAAGTCTGATTATGTTGGTGGAATCATTGGTCTTTGCATGGATAAGCGGGGCATTATAAAAAATCAGGTCTATTTAACAACCGATAGAGTTGAACTTCAGTTTGAGTTGCCTTTGTCAGAAATTGTTTTCGATTTTTTTGACAAATTAAAAACGATTTCCAGAGGGTATGCTTCTCTAGATTATGAGTTAATTGGTTTCAAAGAAAGCACAATGGTCAAGCTTGATATTATGCTGAATGGAGAGAAAGTTGACGCACTTTCGGCAATTGTACATAGAGAGAAGGCCTATGAATGGGGTAAGAGACTATGCGAAAAGCTCAGGGAACTTATTCCCAGACAAATGTTTGAAATTGCCGTTCAGGCAGCAATTGGAGCTAAAATTATTGCCAGAGAAACGGTAAAAGCAATGCGCAAAGATGTTTTGGCAAAATGTTATGGAGGTGATATCAGTAGGAAAAGGAAACTTTTGGAAAAACAGAAAAAAGGAAAAAAGAGAATGCGTCAGGTCGGAAATGTAGAAATTCCTCAAGAGGCATTTATGGCTGTTTTGAAATTGGATTAATAAAAAACAAGTATTAATGATTTTAGATGGAAAAATAGCAGCCAATTTTTTTTCAGAATCGCTTTCAAAAGAGGTTGCTGAATTTGAAAGGGTCCATAAACTAAAACCCCATCTTGCTGCCTTAATGGTGGGGAAAAGTGGTCCCAGTGAAACATATGTTGCCGCAAAAATGGAAGCCTGCAAAAAAATTGGTTTTCAGTCTTCCTTATTTCGATTTGAAGAATCCATTTCAGAGGAGGAGTTGTTGGGTGAAATTGAGAAATTGAATTCGGACCCTTCGATACACGGATTTATTGTTCAATTACCTCTCCCTTCTCATATATCAGTAGACCGGATAATCGAATCTGTAAAGCCTGAAAAAGATGTAGATGGGTTTCACCCTATAAACTTAGGAAAAATGGCAAAAGGTCAACCTGCTTTCGCCTCTGCTACACCTTGGGGCATAATTAAGTTATTGAAGTATTACAATATTGATACGGAAGGAAAGCATGTAGTTGTTCTTGGCAGAAGTCAGATTGTTGGACTCCCGATGAGTTTGCTGTTGTCCAGAAACAGCAATCCCGGCAATGCAACCGTTACAATTTGCCACAGTAAGACAAAGAATATAAAAGATTTAGCCATTCAGGCCGATATATTGGTTGCAGCGTTAGGCATTCCTGAGTTTGTAACTTCCGATTTTGTGAAACAAGGGGCAGTTGTTATAGATGTTGGAATCTCAAGAATAAAGGATGAAACAAAAAAATCCGGATTCCGATTGGTTGGAGATGTTGATTATATGAACGTAGCACCCAAGTGCGCTGCAATAACGCCTGTTCCGGGAGGTGTAGGTCCTATGACTATTATTGCCTTAATGGAAAACACATTAATGGCTGCCAAAAATCAAATGAATCGAAATTAGAATCCTCTCTTTGGAGAATATGAAATATTTATTCATTCTTTTTCAAAACCCAGCAATGCTTCTAATTTTGCAATGTTTATACGCCAGATTTATATAAAAAAATGCAGATTTTCCAACAACAAGTAGCCAATACAGTAGCAGGTTTTCTTTTGGATTGCCAGGCTGTTAAATTTAATCTAGAACAACCTTACACCTGGGCTTCTGGTTGGAAATCACCAATTTATACTGACAATAGGGTGACATTGTCATTTCCCCAGGTCAGGACCTATATTAAAAACCAACTTGTTTCATTGATAATCAACAATTTCCCTACTGTCGATTGTATAGCCGGTGTGGCAACCGGTGGAATACCACAAGGTGCACTTACTGCTGATGAAATAGGTGTTTCTTTTGTTTATGTGAGGGCAGAGCCCAAGGGTCATGGATTGAGGAATCTGATAGAAGGACATATCCAGGAAGGTCAAAAAGTGGTAGTTGTTGAAGACTTGATTTCAACTGGAAAAAGTTCTTTAAGAGCCGTTGAGGCTTTGCAGGAAGGAGGTGCTGAAGTTTTAGGGATGGTTTCGGTTTTTACCTATGGCTTTCCTGAAGCATGGGAATCATTTGATAAAGCTGGAATAAAATGTTTCCCACTAACAGATTATCTAAGTCTTATTTCTATCGCCTTACAAAAGGGAATTATTAAGGAACAAGACGTTAACGCACTTGAGCAATGGAGAAAGAATCCTTCCAAGTGGTAGATTTTTTTAGCACACTTGAACCGTAGGTATCATTGAACAGTACCATTGTTGTTTTTTTTCTCTTTGGCTATCTTTTGATAATCTTTGAAGAGAAGATTCACATCAATAAAACAGCCTCTGCATTAGCAACAGGAATTATTTGTTGGGTGTTTCTGTCCTTTGGAAATGGCATTTCAAATCAGCTTTTATTAGATTCCCTTTCACACCATTTAGCGGGCATTTCTGAAATTCTATTTTTCCTGCTGGGAGCAATGACCATAGTTGAGGTAATCGATTCTCACAATGGGTTTAGAATTGTGACCTCAAGGATTAAGGCCAATAATATGATTGAGTTGGTCTGGATTTTTTCAATAATTTCCTTTTTCCTTTCGGCTGTTTTAGACAATCTGACTACTACAATAGTAATGGTCTCACTTTGCAGAAAGTTGGTAGTCAACATTAAAGCAAGGCTTTACATGGTTTCAATGGTCGTTATTGCGGCAAATGCCGGAGGTGCCTGGTCTCCAATTGGCGATGTTACTACGACCATGTTATGGGTTTCAGGAAATGTTTCTTCGATGGGAGTAATTTCTAAACTTTTTTTGCCAAGCTTGATCAATTTACTTATTCCATTGGTATTGGTTAGTTTTTTTATCGGAAAAGAAAAAGTAATCCCGGCTAAAGCAAATCAGGAATCAGAAAAAGTTGATGGCGAGGTTTTGATTTTAATAATTGGTTTGAGCGGATTGTTGCTTGTGCCAGTTTTTAAAAATATAACTCATTTACCGCCTTACATGGGTATTTTGCTTGCATTAAGTATTTTATGGGCCTTAACTGAATGGATCCACAAATCAAAAGAACCCCACTCCCGTTCTATATATACTCCTGGTCATGCTTTGGCTAAAATAGATACGCCAAGTATTTTGTTTTTTCTTGGAATCTTATTGGCGGTTAGTGCTTTGGAAACCTGTGGAGCAATGAAAGATTTTGCTCAGCTTTTAGATAAAACTTTGGGAAACAAAAGTCTCATTGTATTTGTAATAGGTCTGGGTTCGGCAGTTGTTGACAATGTTCCACTAGTCGCAGCATCCATTGCTATGTACGATTTACAAACCATTCCAATGGATGATTCTTTCTGGATTTTCCTAGCATATGCCGCAGGAACAGGTGGAAGTATTTTGATAATTGGATCTGCAGCGGGCGTAGCTGCCATGGGGATGGAAAAGATCGATTTTTTATGGTACACTAAAAGAATTTCACTCCTTGCTTTTTCCGGATATTTGGGAGGAAGCATGTGTTATTTGTTATTGAATTAAAGATTCCGGGTGTTCTTTTATCAGTTTATATTATCTATTTCACTGTTGGCAACTCACTTGCTTTGAAAGAGTTGTAATTTGTTTTTTATTTGGGGTACTTTAATAAAACAACATGCGATACTTTTATTACCCATTTTTTCTGTTTTTCTGTTTTTCTGTTTTTTCAATTGAGGCTTTCGGCCAAAGTCAAACAGCCCCATATCCTGAAAAAAATCATAAAAAAGGCAATTTGCTTTCCAATTCTTTTTTAAATAAAAGCCCCCAAAATTCTGTTTTTGCAACTGCCAACAATGAATGCACAGGGGCAACCACGGTAACTTTAGGAGTACCCGTTGTTGACAACAATATCGGAGCAACAGAATCGTTCGGCGCAAACACCTGCAACTTTTCCACATCTAATTTATCAAAAGACGTTTGGTTTAGTTTTACCTATGCCACCGGCATGGATACTTTGAAAGTAATCCCAGACCCCAGTCCAGTAAATGACATTGTCGTAGAACTATTTAGTGGAACATGCCCTCCCCCTACTGGCGGACTGAATTTAATCACTTGCAGCGATTATGCTGATGTAAATCAAAACAACCAAACCGAAGGTATGATGCTATCAGCATTGGGTTTAACGGTTGGTACAGTGTATAAATTCAGGGTGTACGGATATGATGGTGTGGAATGCAATTTTAGGGTCATAATTAAAAATGCCGCCACTTTACCACCACCGGCAAATGATGGATGTACTGCAGCTTTACCCTTAACTGCAGGCCAAATTAGAAATGGAACCTCAATTGGTGCCACCCAATCCTTGGCACCAGTTAACTGTTCTGGAATTTCTACTTCTGCAAATGATGTTTGGTATAGCTTTTCTAAAACAGCGGTGATGGACTCACTTGTTTTAACTCCGTTTTCGTCTGAGAATTTTGTATTAGAGATAAGGTCAAACAATTGTACTGCAGGTAGTTCTGTTGTTTGTTCAAATTCAGCCGGAAATTCAGGTGTTGAAAAAATTAGTTTGTCCGCTCTTCCAAATGGAACAAATTATTTGGTAAGGGCTTACGGTGTTGATGGGGCTGGAGGTGCATTTTCAATTAAAATTAAATCGGCACCGGCAAACAACAATTGCGCTGGTGCAATTACTTTAAATCCGGCATTAACTTGTGTTTCAGTGCTGGGTTCTACTGTAGATGCGACCCAATCTTTGCCAGGTGTTTTGTGCAATACGATTCCTGGTAATGCAGACGATGATGTCTGGTATAAATTTGATATGATAGCTGGTTTAGATACAATTACGGTAAGCCCAATTGGCCTTTTCGATGCTGTCATTGATTTAAGGTCTGGTTCTTGTGCTTCATCAACAAATGTTAGATGTTCAGACATAGGAGGTGCCAATATTTCCGAAAAGGTTTTTGTAGGTGACCTGACTGTTGGAAACACATATTTTGTAAGAATTTATAGCAAACAAACGATACAGGGAACATTTAATATTTGCCTGACACAAGGAAATGTAGATGCTCCGGCAAATGACAATTGCACCGCACCAATCGATATCAATACTGCGGTTGTTTCAAATGGAGACAACAACAATGCAACCCAAACAGCACCAGGTTTTGCTTGTGGTGGCCCGGGCTCTTCCATAATGAATGATGTTTGGTATCGCTTTACAAAAACTGCTCAAATAGATACATTGGTTGTCAATGGCCTTGGAAGCCTGGATGTGCTTTTTGATGTGAGACAGAACATTTGTCCAGAAGGTACTGTCATTGCATGCAATGATGGTTTGGGTACCGGTGAAAAAAAATCAGACATTGGATTTTTAGTAGATGGAACAACTTATTTATTAAGAGTCTATGGACGAGATGGGACAACGGGAAATTTTACCATTCAGTTTCTGGATGCAATTTCTATTGTTAATCCACCCGCCAACGATGAGTGTTTTGATGCCATTGCCTTAACTGTAAGCACAACCTGCAATGGTACCAACGCGACAAATGCTGGAAGTACAGAAAGTGTTCCTGCCGGCACCTGTTCGGGCAGCAATCCAGGTCAGGCCAATGATGTCTGGTTTTCATTTACAGCAAACAGCACAAAAGCGATTGCAAGATTGGTTTGTAATGTTGGCTTTGATGGAGCAATTCAAGTCTATTCAGGAAGTTGTTTTGGGCCAACCTCTTTGGGCTGTGCAGATGCTTTTTTAGCAAGTATTGATCCTGATTTTCCTTCCATAGAAGAGGTTACTTTACTTAATCTGATAGTTGGTCAACAGTATTATGTCAGGGTTTATGGCAAAGCCGCTGGAACAGGGAGCTTTTCCATTTGTGTTTTCAATCCAAACTGCAATTCAACTCCCTCTGTTTTAGCAACCAACCTAACAAATATTTTATCAAATCAGGCATTCACAACCCAGATATCGAGTCTTACCGGTTCCTTTCAATATGAGACCTCGACCAATCAAACCATTTGGAATCCGATTGAAGAGGGAAGTACTGCTGTTGATACATTGATAGGAAAATCTTCTGTTAGCAATATTCTGTATTTAAGGGTAAAAACCAGAACGAACGATTGTTTTCCTGCATTTTCTAACATTGTTCCGGTATCAATCAGATGTGCAACACCTTTTGCCAATGAGCCCGGACCAAACAGAATAACCAGAATAACTTTTGGGTCAATTGACCAAACCTCAAGCGTAAATCCTTTGGGAGGAAATGTTCAGGATTTTTCGACCCTGACAACGGGTCTATGCAGAGGAAATACCTACCCACTGGGAATCACAACAGGAAATGGCATAGATGCCAGCAATCGAATGGCCTGGATTGATTTTAACCAGGATGGAGATTTTGCCGATGCGGGTGAAAATGTTCTTAATGGCGCATTTATCACGGGGGCAACCGTTACCAATAACATTTTGATTCCAGCAACTGCCGCCTTGGGAAGTTCGAGAATGAGGATTGCAATTATTTATAACCCAACAACGATTTCTTCAAATAACCCTTGTGAAACAGGGCCTAATGATTTTGGTGAGATTGAAGAATATACAGTTAATATCTCAGCGGGGTTGTTGGCAAATGCCGGACCCAACCAAAGTCTTTGCGGAACCATTGCAACTATGGCTGGAAATGATCCTGGTGCCGGAGCAACAGGTTTATGGACTGTAGTTTCTGGTTCAGGCGTTTTTGCAAATCCAGCTGCATTTGGTACTATAGTTTCTGGTCTCTCGGCTGGTCCAAATGTTTTTAAGTGGACCATTTCCAATAGCTGCGGTTCCACTAATGCAAATGTTACAATTACCTCAAGCAATGTAAGTGCCAATGCAGGTTCAGATCAATCTGTTTGTCTTGCAACGGCAACATTAAATGCGGCTACGCCTCCAAATGGAAATGGTGTTTGGTCAACACTTTCCGGTGGTGCATCTGTTACTTCTCCTACAGTAAGAAACTCTGCCGTAACCAATCTTGCCATTGGCGAAAATAAATTTATCTGGACAGTTACAAGTTCAATATTTGGATGTCTTCCGGTTAAAGATACTGTAAGTATAACCAGAAGCTCGGATCAATTCAGTGCTTTGGCTGGTCCAGACCAAGCTTTTTGTGGAAACTCAACATCACTTGCTGCTACTCCACCAGCAGTAGGTTCGGGGATCTGGACTGTAGTAACCGGGAATGCAACTTTTGTAAACAACACAAGTCCTGCAACAGTGGTGAATGGGTTAAACAATGGCAATACAACCTTAAGGTGGACTGTTTCAAATGGCACTTGTCCTACTAAATCAGATGATGTAATCTTAACTGTTACAAGTCCTCCAAATGCCAATGCTGGCTCGGACCAAAACGTATGCACTACGAGTGTCGCATTGGCAGGAAATCCACCAGGAGCGGGTGAAACCGGTGTGTGGACAAAAATTTCTGGTACCGGAAATGTTTTGCAACCAGCACAAAACAACTCATCGGTGTCGAATTTATCGGTTGGGACAAATCAGTTTGTTTGGCGTTTAACCAGAACAGGATGCCCTCAGGATGCAGATACAGTAACCATTTTACGGAAGTCTGACCCATCAACTGCTACAGTTGGAAACAACCAAACTCTTTGCGGACCAAATGCCACGCTCTCAGCAACGGCACCAACTTCTGGTTTGGGAGTTTGGACATTGGTTTTCGGTTCAGGAAATATTTCCAATTCAAGCCAACCAAATTCTACGGTTTCAAATTTAGGGTTTGGGGCCAATACTTTTAGGTGGACGGTTTCTGATTCTCCATGCCCTTCTTCTTTCGCTGATTTGATAATAACAAATAACTTACCAGCCAGGCCAAACGCCGGAACGGATAAAACTGAATGTACACCAAACATTTCCTTAACAGCCACAAATATTCCAACAGGGCTATCTGGTACCTGGAGCCTTATTTCCGGTTCAGGGACGATTTTAAATTCGGGAAATGGAGCAGCTACAGTAAACAATCTTGGGTTTGGCCTGAATAAGTTTGCTTTTTCAGTTTCTGTTCCTCTTTGTGCCTCCAATGTATCTGATACCATTACCATCAACAGAGAGGCAAATCCGGTTAATCTTGGAAAAGATACCGTGGTTTGTCAAAACCTTCAACCCACTTATACCCTTATTGCTCCAATCAATATGGTAAGTTATACCTGGAGTAATAATCTTTCAACCCCACAAATAGTTGTTTCAAGTAATGGGTCTTATTGGGTTTCAGTGGTTACTCAGGGTGGATGCACATTCAGAGATACGGCAAATGTCTCATTTGTTATATGTGGCTCAGTTGAAGATATGCTCACCAAAAATGAAGACATAAAAATCATCCCCAATCCTTCTCAGGGTAAGTCTAAACTTGGCTTCAACCTTCCTAATTCTCAAAAGGTAAGTATTGATATATATAATATGAATGGTGCTCTTGTTGAAAAATTGAATGCGGAACAAACCGGAGGAGAAAGTTCTGAAGTCGCACTGCCAGACAATCTTATTCCCGGTATATATTTAATTAGAATTGAAGCCGATAGCATTTCAACATCTCTTCGCTGGGTAGTCCAAAAATAAGTCATTAATGAATTGATTAAAGTCCTTTTGGCATGCAAATCAAAAGGACTTTTTTTTGAAACTAGTCAGGAAACGCCAACCTCCAAGGGAACTTTTTATTGGCTAAAACCGAACCCAAATTCCTCATTTGCCCAACAATTTTCAATATTCTTTTATAAGTGTTTATGTTGAAAATCAAGGTTTTAGTTCTATATATTTTTTAGATTTTCTATATTACATATTTTGATGCTATACACTTTGGCTTAAGCTGAATTTATATTTGTTTTCCCATCCGAGTGGACGGGCCTTTTTGCATTTGGTCTTATGATTTGACTTAAACATGCTAAATCAGCAGATTGAAAACAAAAAGTGTTTTATATAATTATCATCAAAATAACCAATGGTAAAACTCTACAAAAAATGGAGCATCAGGCTCTTTATCGTTTTATTAGTATCTGCTGGAATCACCAGCAGCTTGACTGTTCATGCTCAATTGTTCGAACCCAACGGACTTCGAATCCCCGGCGAATGGAATGGATATACCAATTCAAATCCTTTAACGGGTCCTTTTAATATGACAAGGATTGCTCCAGGCAATATTTACACCACCACATTCCAATACACAGATGCACCTACTTCCAGGCAATTTAAATTTGCCAGCGGCAACTCCGGTAATCCATGGGGTGATCAATGGAGAAACACCAACTTTACACCAAACACCCTTCAACAAGTTGGAGTAAGTTTTTTGGGAACCCCGGATAACAATAATTCGTTATCTGGAATGGACCAAAACAAGTATTACACGGTAAATTTTAATGGCAACACTGCTTATAGCCAGCAGTTTTCTGATGCCATATTTATGGAAACCACCAATGCTCCAGTCAACATCACCAACGTAACACAACTACCGGCTTCTGTTACACCTTCCACATCAGTGGCAGTTACTGTAACTGCTTCTTCTGCCCCAAGCCCTGAGGAAATTGTCTATGTGCGTTACAGTACAAACAACTTTACAACGAGTACAAGTGTGGCAGTCACAATGGACCAGGCAGGCAATACGCAAGGAACAATCAACATCCCTGGCCAAACCAATGGAACCATAGTAGCATATTATGTTTTCACTTCAACTGTAGCTTCTGTTTCTAGTAATCACGACATGTACACCATGCGCTCCAACACAAATGGTGGAAGTAATTATGTATACACAGTAGCTGCTGCCCCTCCGGTAAACGTAGTTTTCAGGGTTAATATGGCCAATGAAACTGTATCCAGTGGAGTTAATTTAGCTGGTAATTTCAATGGTTTCAGTACTTCTGCAAACCCAATGACAGAAACCACCCCAGGGTCAAAAATTTACGAAACCACTGTTGCTTTGGCAGTTGGCGCAAACATTGAGTACAAATTTGTAAACGGTTCCAACTTCGAAAGCAACTTAAGCGCTCCTTGTGGCAATGGTTCAAACAGAATCTACACAGTAACAGGTGCAGCGACTTTGCCAACAGTATGTTTTACGCAATGTGCAAATTGTGTGGCTCCGGTTGTGGTTAAATTCAGAGTAGATATGGCCACACAAACAGTAAGCAGTGGTGTTTCAGTATCAGGAAGTTTCAATGGCTACAACATCACTGCAAACCCAATGACAAACGTAAGCGGCACACTTTGGGAAGCCAACATAACTTTGCCATTAGGATCTTATGAATTCAAATTTGTAAATTCAGGCAGCTACGAAGGCAATCAGGGGGCACCATGCGGAAATGGAAACAACAGGACTGTTAACGTAACCGGACCAGCTACCTTACCTCTTGTTTGTTACAATTCTTGCTCTGCATGTCCGTTGGTGGTTCCAATCACTTTCAGAGTAAACCTTGCCAATGTAACTGTTAGTGGAAACGGAGTACATTTGGCAGGTAGCTTCAATAGCTTTAGCACTTCTGCCAATCCAATGACCGAAACAGCTCCGGGGTCCAAGATATTTACTGCAACAGTAAATGTGCCCGCCAATACAAGTCATACTTACAAATTTCTGAATGACAATAGTTTTGGAGGAGTTGAAAGTGTATCCGCAGTCTGCGGAACTGATGACGGGTTTGGCGGAAACAACAGAAACGTATCGGTAGCCACTGTAGGCAAAGTACTTCCTATTATTTGTTTTTCCCAATGTATTGATTGCGGCGCCCTCAGTGAGTGGAGAGGCGTAAGCTCAAATTTCAATGATGGTAACAACTGGACAGCAGGTGTGCCACCAACCAGCTGCAATTTCAATATTAGAATAAAAGAAACAGGTGTCCAGCCAGTTATTGGTGGTGGAACATTTTCAGCCAGTAGCGTTGCCTTAAACTCTGGGGCAACCTTGACAATTAACTCTGGAGCAACATTAAATATTTGCGGAGGTCTGCAAGGAACAAATTGCAATTTGACAGGAGCAGGAACAGTTAACCTTAATGGAACCGCTCTACAAACAATTGGAGGAATTGTAAATGTTTCCAATTTGAGGGTTGAAAATTCATCAGGTGTGAACTTATCCCCTGGTACAATAGTTCGGGTCAGTGGTTCTTTAAAATTACAAAACGGGTTTTTGAATACAACCGGAGGTAGTTTTATTTTGGCTGCTACCCCAATCTCTGAAGCCAGAATTTTGAAAGTAGAATCTGGATCAGGAATAACAGGAAATGTTTCCTATCAAAAATATCTTGCTGGAATCAATTCTACCCCAAATGGTGGATGGTATTTTTTATCTTCTCCTGTTGGAGGATTTCCATTGAATGGGTTTGACCAGGGGGGAAATAACCTTCACCCTGCAACATTTTTACCAACCAATCCAGATCCGGCGTCAATATACTTATATAGTCAAACCGCTGCAGGTAGTTTTGATGAATTTGGTTGGGCAAAATCAAACAATCCATCACAAGTTTTGACAAGTGGAAGCGGCGCAAGAGTATGGGCCAGAAAAGTAACTTCAAATGGTGTTATGCAATTTACCGGGGTTCCGTTTTCAGGATCGCTTTCTTTGCCAATCACTTTTTGTTCATCAGGATGTTCAAACCTTGCTTCCGCAGCAACTAACGGATGGAATTTGGTTGCAAACCCATATCCTTGCCCAGTAGATTGGAATGCAGCCACAGGCTGGTCAAAATCAGGAATTGCATCTAATGCAGTAAGGATCTGGAATGCGGCCGCTGGCAATTATTCTTCTTATGATGGAACAGTATCACTAAATGGTGGTTCTCAGAATATCGCTGCCGGACAAGCATTTTTTGTAGAAGCGACAAGCGGATCAGCCTCTTTATCAATTAATGAAGATGCAAAAGCCAATGTCTATACTTCTGGCTTAAGAACAAATGTTGCGCCAGTTGATGGCATCCGAATTCGTGTAAACAATGGAGGATTGATTGACGAAGCATGGGTAGATTTTTCAACTGAAAGATTGAATACCGCTGTTTCTAAATTACTTAATCCAGGTGTTAATGTTTCTATTGGTGAAGGAAAAGGATTTTGTATTGCCGGTCTAAACACGGTTTCTTCAAATGGAGTTATCCCTGTCGGATTAAAAAACAATTCCAATTCGTTTTCATTTGAATTTGAAAAGGAAGGTGATTTCTGGACAAACAATCAGATATTTTTGAAAGACAATATGAATGGTACTCTTCAGGAAATTAACCAGTCTAACCAAACATTCAGTTTTGTATCAACTGGTTTTGATTCTGATAGATTTAGCCTTTTGGTAACTCAAGGTGTGTTGAGCAACAAGGAGTTAAATAAAAAGTCACTGATTCTTGTTTGGCCAAATCCTGTAAAGAACTTCTTATCGGTAGATAAAGCACACACAAATGAAGCCTTTGTAATAATGGATGTTACAGGCAAAAAGATACTTTCTTCAAAAATTGAAGAAGGACAGTCGACCATTAATGTTGAAAATTTGCCTTTGGGTTCTTACATCATCAGATTCTCTAATACTGGAGAAACAGCAAGATTTAATAAAAATTAAATACTAATTTATCTAACTATCAAAGGCTATCAGATTCTGGTAGCCTTTTTTTATGTATTGAAGTTTTTTGGGTCGAAGGAAATAAAGGGTATTTAAATTTGAATAAGGGAGATTGAAGTCATTCCCGGCCGGAATAGAAATGAAATGTTTGCCAATGGCAATTTGGTTGTTTACTTTGCAACAGATTTAAGGGATTAAGAGAAATAGAATTTATATTCAATCTATTTAATGAAATTTAATATAGGTAAGGCCTTTTTGTTGGCCTTTTTTGTTGGATTGTCAACCAAAATTTGTGTTTTTGCCCAGGTTGAAGGGATCAGCATTATTTCTGCTGAAAATTACTATTTGGACAAAGACTATCGAAATGCTTTGATTGGGTTTGAAGAATATTTGCTCAACATTCAATTCAACAAAAAGGTGTCTTACAAAGCCGGTATATGTGCGACAAGACTTGGGATAGGCAAACGGGCCGTTCAACACATTAAAGCGGCAAAAAAATCTGGCGAAATTGATAACTATCTACCATTTTGGTTGGGAAGAGCTTTCCATCTTGACGAGCAGTGGGATTCTGCCTCCAAATATTTCAATGAATATTTGGATGTATTTCCCATAGACAAATCATACAAAAGAGACACGGAACGGTATCTCAGGCAAATTGTTAGGGCCAAAGAAATGGCGCCAACATCACTCCAACCTATTGTTATTGAAAATATGGGAAATGGAATCAACTCGGTGTATTCCGAATTCCACCCGATTTTGACCAAAGATGGAAAGATGATGGTCTTTTCAGGGAGGAAAAAGGGCTTTCCTGAAGAAAAGATTTTGGATGATGGTGAGTACAAAGAAAAAATATTTTCTTCCCACAAGCTTGCCGACGGTACATGGAGTAAAGGAATTCCCATCCGGTTAATGGAAGGAAGAAATAAGGATTTGGATTTCAACCTTATCCAGCAAATTGAAAATTCTTCCAACATTCTTTTGTATAAAATGAGTTCGGAAGGAGCCAAGTTATATATTTCAGAATATGCTAATGAGTCATGGAAGCTTCCAACCCTTGTTCCTATAGAACCTGATCCAAGTTTTTTTACCGGAGATATTGTTTTTTCCAAGGATTTGAAGACTGTAGTTTTTACAAACAATGCCAATACCAACAAGTTCCAAAATGACTTATATACCAGTAAGTATGATGATAAAACAGAAAAGTGGTCTGAACCGGTATTAATCGGAAAAGGAGTTAATACAAATGCAGATGAGGCGGCACCCTTTTTTATCAATGAAAAAACATTGGTTTTTAGTTCAAAATCTGAAGACGGATTGGGTGACTATGACCTTTACAAGTCTGTTTGGAATGAAGAAACAAAATCCTGGGGAAAAGCAGTCAATATGGGATTCCCATACAACACTCCGAATAACGACTTTTATTTTTTCGCAGATTCTGAAAAACCAGATGTTCAGTATTTTTCTTCAATCCGGGGAACAACCAAAGGCCAGACCGATATATATAAGGTCACCAAAACAGAAATTGTCAAAGCAAAAGGCAGGATAATTGATGAAACTGGTAATCCAATCGTTTCTTCCACAGTCTTTTTTGATGACCCTGAAAACTTTCAGAATATAAAAGTAAATACTGACCAAAACGGCAATTTTTCAGCTGACCTTGTGGCCGGTCAAACGTATCTGGTTCATTTTAAGAGCAAAGACAAAACAAACCTTGAGTATAGTTTAAGCATTGCATTTCCAACCAATCCCAGCCAGATAGAAAATATTCAAATCCAATTGGTTCCAAAGGAAATTCAGGAAAGAGAAAAAGAAAGTGATACAACTCCTGGCGAGTAATCCGTAGTTCTTTATTTGCTTTGATTCATCAGGGCAATTTTTTGAATATACTTTCCGAGAATATCAAACTCAAGGTTGACTAATTCACCTTCTTTTAAAAGGCCAAAAGTGGTGTGATTGTATGTATAAGGAATAATGGCCACAGAAAAGCTATTTGTGCCGGATTCAACAACAGTAAGGCTAATTCCGTTTACGCAAATAGACCCTTTCTCCACTGTGATTTGATTTAGCTGAGAACTATATTCAAATCTATATCTCCAGGAACCATTCTCTTCCAAAACTTTTGTGCATTTGGCTGTTCCATCTACATGTCCTTGAACGATGTGGCCATCGAAACGCCCATTCACCGACAAGCATCTTTCGAGATTTACCTTTGTTCCTTTTTGCCAAAGGCCAAGATTCGTTTTACTTAAGGTTTCAGAAATGGCAGTAACCCAATGAGAAAAGTCTTCAATTTTTGTTACTGTAAGGCAAACGCCATTATGGCTTAAGCTCTGGTCTACTTTTAACTCATGGCTGATTGGGCTGGAAATCAAAAAATGAAAATTGCCCATTTCCTGGCGAATTTCAATTATCTCGCCGATGGCTTCTACTATTCCTGTAAACATAATTTTTCAAACAACTGTATCGTTTCTTTGGCTTCTGCAACATCATGAACTCTGAGAATATGTGCTCCCTGAATTAAAGCCACCATATTTAGTGCAGTAGTTCCGTTTAAGGCCTGGTCTGGTTCTTTTTCGATTGTCTTGTAAATCATCGATTTTCGGGAAAGACCTGCAAGAATGGGGCAATCCAAAATTTCAAAATATCTTAATTTTCGTAGTAATTCAAAATTTTGGGCAACGTTTTTACTAAATCCAAAACCAGGATCAACTATCAAATCTACGATTCCATTTTCCCGGGCCTTAACAATAAGTTCTTGTAATTCCCTTGCAATTTCAACCTCTATATTAATGTATTCTTGCCCATGATGCATTGAATTGAAATCTCCCCGGCAGTGCATTAAAATGAAGGGTACTTTTCTTCTTCCAATCAATTCAAACATTTGGGTATCAAATTTACCGCCACTTATGTCATTGATACATGAGGCACCTAAATCTAAAGCTTCATTGGCAACACCACTTCTAAAGGTATCTACCGAAATCAATGCCTTTGGAAACTCTCTGGCTAAAGAAGTTAAAACCGGTCTAAGCCTTTCCTTCTCTTCTTCTTCAGTTATTTCAATGGACCCCGGCCTTGTGGAAATCGCACCAATATCAATGAAATCAGCCCCTTCGGAAAGCATTTTGGCGGTTTTTTCTATTGCATTTCCTATGGCCTGAGTTCGACTACCGCTGAAAAAAGAATCTGGAGTAAGGTTTAATATACCCATTACTCTTGGTGCAGCCAGGTCGATTAATTGGTTTCCAATCTTTAACTGAAATGGAACTGGCAATTGAAATCCAGTATTGCCGTGAAACAACTCAGGCATCCAGAAATACAGACTCTAAAGGACTAAATTCAGGGTTGTCCACTTTTTCAACAACTGGAAATTTCGGACTTGTTTTAGCCATTGGACTTGTAAAAACATTAACTCCAACCATTTGAATCTTTTTTTCCATGAAATGCCGGAATTGAATATCCGAGTTTTTCCTGATAAGAGATTGGAGCTGGTTTTCTTTCACCATTTTTTCAAATCCAATTTCATTCCATTTTGAAAATAATGTCCAGGCTTCTTTGGCAAGCTTGTGGGTAAGTAACTCCAGAATATAACTGCCAGCTGCAGGATCGTGCGCTGTATGTAGTTGTGACTCTTCAAAGGCAAGCAATGGAATATTAACTGCTAATCTGTTGGAATCCAATGATATTGAACTTTCAAAACTGTGCGGATAAACCAGAATCTGGTCTGCACCTCCTAAAATTGAGGACATTACTTCAGTTGAATGCCGCAGTAAATTGAGTTCAGAATCTGTTTTACTCCAGAAGAATTTTGAGGTTTCTGCCCTGATGTTTCCTTCTTTCACTTTCAGATTATTGATGGAGCAGAAATTAATATAAAGCAACCTCATGGCTCTGATTTTAGCCAGTTCGAGCCAGAAAAGTGGCCCAATCCCAAGATGAATAATGGCATTTTGTGCCCAGTCTGTGGTTTCACCCAAAGCATTTTTATAGGTCTCGGCCACCAATAATGCTGCGGCTAATTCCTGGACAGCAGATCCTCCGGCATTGTGTATATCAGATGCATGGATATGTATTGTTCCTTTTTTCAAATCTGCAGGGCTAAATGTTTTCCATTTGCCAACCAGCAAACCATCCATTAAAGGGTCTATTTCAGAATTTGAATCCCAGCCAGAAGCTTCTTCAAATGGGTTTCTAATTGAAAAGGGAAGTTTTCCTGTATTTTTTGGATTGAAATGATAGACCCAACGTTGAAAATTATAAGATTCCGCAATATTAAATTCCTGAGAATCTTCATTTAGTTTTTGATTTCCAAATGCAAGAATGTCTGCCCGGTCTTTATTTTTGTTTTTAAGCCAGTATTGATGGAAGGTTTTTAGATATTCCAAATCTTCATTTTCGAATATCTTTTCGTCATAGACAGGGTTTAGACTAAAAAATTCTGAAACCTGCCATTGAAGCGATTCAAAAGTATGTGGTGCTTTTAGTTCTTTTTTAACCCTTTCTTCCCATTGGTTTAAATCAATTTCCGGGAATATTTCTGTTTGATTCATTTTTTGGTAAGGTGGTAGTGAAGCGCAATTAAGCCAAAACGGATTTGGTTTGAAAAATGATTTGATCATAAAATGCCTCATATTGAGGTAAAATTTTATGGATTTCAAATTCTTTTGCTCTTGCCAGAGCGGCAGCCTTAAATGCTGGAAGATTTTCTTCTTTTAAAATAAATAAGGCATTTTTAGCCATGTCATTAATATCACCAACATCGCTCATAAGGCCTGTTTTACCCTGAATAATCAGTTCTGGTAATCCTCCTGTGTTGCTGGAAATCACAGGCACTTCGCATGCCATTGCTTCTAAAGCCGCAAGACCAAAACTTTCTTTTTCAGAGGGCATTACAAACAAATCACAAACCGAAAGCAGCTCCTCTACCGCATCTAGTTTTCCAAGAAATCTAATATCATCGCAAAGACCAACTTCTCTGCAAAGAGCCTCCATTTTTGGGCGTTCAGGGCCATCGCCTACCAATAATAGTTTGGCTTCAATTTCTTTTCTGACCTGGGCAAACATACCAATCACATCCTCTATTCTTTTTACCTTACGGAAGTTTGATGTGTGGACCAAAAGTTTTTCGCCATTCGGGCAAATGGCCATTTTGAAATGCTCCTTGGGTTGTTTTTTAAATCGGGATAAATCAATAAAATTCGGAATTACCTCAATGTGTCTGGTAATCTGAAAAGTTTCATACGTTTCCCTGGCCAGGTCAGCAGAAACCGCGGTTACTCCATCTGACTGGTTGATGCTGAATGTTACAACGGGTTCATAACTCGAATCTTTTCCAACCAAGGTAATATCTGTCCCATGCAAAGTTGTAATAACAGGAATGGAAATTCCCTGACTTGCTAGGATTTGTTTTGCCATAAAGGCCGCCGAGGCATGGGGAATGGCATAGTGAACATGCAGCAAATCAAGCTTTTCGTACTTAACCACGTCAACCATTTTACTGGCCAGGGCTGTTTCATACGGTGGATATTCAAACAAAGGATAGTGTTGAAACCGGACCTCATGAAAAAACACGTTTTCATTAAGAAAATCAAGACGCTGCGGTTGATTATAGGTTATGAAATGAACCTGATGTCCTTTGTCTGCCAGGCCTTTACCTAGTTCTGTTGCCACTACACCTGACCCTCCAAATGTTGGGTAACAAACAATTCCTATGCGCATTATTAAGTTTTTGAAAATAATTTGGTAGCTAAAAATCCTTTATCCTTTTCCTCCTCTTCAAGATTGCTAAGCTGGATGTTCAGTGCCTTTGTAGAAATAACTACTTCGTAAACAGAAACAAACAAAGACCCTGCCAAAAGTAACAGGCCAAGGCCAAATATCCATTGGGCAGCAGTTTGCAAACGGAAATAAATAAAAGCCATGCTGAAGACACAAGACAATAGGCTCAAAACGCCCATAACCTGCATATCTCTGATTAGCCTAAGCCGATGCTTCAAATTATATATTTGGCTGAGCATCATGTCCGTACGTTCCTTTTCATATTCTCTATACAAATTCCGGATTAAACTACTAATAGCCAGAAACCGATTTGTATAGGCCAACATGATTAGGGTTAGCGCAGGAAATAACAAAGCTGGAGTATTGAGCGTAAGTTCCAATTCAATTGGATTGTTTTATGGAAGACAAATTAACCTTTAATACCTGATTTATGTTTACATAGGGTCAAATCCTTTCGCAGTTTTAAACAAAAAAAGCATCTCATTAAGATGCTTTTTTTGTTCAGGATATTAAAAATGTCTAGTCCGCGTCCGCAAAGGCAGGTTTAGCAATATTCTTGTCTTCCAGGACTTTTACTGCACCTTTATCTTCTGTGAACTTGGCTCTGATTTGTCCTTCGATTTTATCAAAAAGCTCAGGATTGTCAAGGAGAATTTGTTTTACAGAATCTCTTCCCTGGCCTAACTTATTGGCTTCATAAGAAAACCAACTTCCTGATTTTTTAATTATTTCAAGTTCGACGCCAAGGTCAACAAGTTCACCAACTTTTGAAATACCTTCGCCATACATAATGTCGAATTCAATAACTTTGAAAGGAGGCGCAACTTTATTTTTAACCACTTTTACCTTGGTTCTGTTTCCGGTAATGTTATCTGCGGATTCCTTAATCTGACCTATTCTTCTTATGTCCAACCTAACTGAGGCATAGAATTTTAGTGCATTTCCACCTGTTGTTGTTTCCGGACTTCCAAACATAACACCAATTTTATCCCTAAGCTGGTTGATAAAAATGCAAAGACAACCGGTTTTGTTGATTGTACCTGTTAGTTTTCTCAAAGCCTGACTCATCAATCTGGCCTGCAATCCCATTTTGCTGTCACCCATATCACCTTCCAATTCCGCTTTTGGAACAAGTGCGGCCACTGAGTCAATCACTATAATATCAATTGCTCCGGAGCGAATTAAATGCTCGGCAATTTCCAGGGCTTGCTCTCCGTTATCTGGTTGGCTAATGAGCAGATTTTCAGTGTCTATTCCTAATTTTTCGGCATAACCTTTATCGAAGGCGTGTTCCGCATCAATAAACGCTGCAATGCCTCCTGCCTTTTGGGCTTCAGCAATGCAATGCATAGAAAGTGTTGTTTTACCAGACGATTCGGGGCCATAAATTTCCACAACCCGGCCTCTTGGCAAACCACCAATGCCCAAGGCAATATCAAGGCCCAAAGAACCTGTTGAAATGGCCGGAACATCCATTACCTTTTCATCGCTGAGTTTCATTACGGTTCCCTTTCCGTATTCTTTGTCCAGTTTATCGATGGTGAGCTGAAGGGCTTTTAATTTTTCTGCTTTGTTATCAGACATAATTGATAATCAGTCTATTAGTATTGAAAAAGATTTAAAATTCGAGAAAGCAAGATATGGAGATGTTTTCAATATCTAGCGATTTAACTTAAAATTTTATAAAAGTCAGGACATAAAAAAACCCGGCCAGAGCCAGGTTTCAAAATTATAGTATATTAAAACTTGAGTTGATGCTTTTCTAGAATTCAATGCCTAAAATGGCCCGAACCGGAATAGATTGACCACCTTTCAATGAAATATGGTCATCATTGGCAGACCAGATGGTGGTGTCTACAACTTTTGTTTCATTGTCGTGCGTGCGGAAAATAATCCGTACTTTTCCTTTAAAGGCGTTTCCTAAACGTTCGGCTCTTTGAAGGGAAAATTTGCGGTAGACTTTTTCCCATTCGCCTTTCAAAACTTCGGATGGTGAAAACTTGAACAATTCCAATTGTTCTTTCAAAATAAATTTGGAGGTATGCATGGCGGTACGTTGGTAAAAATGTTATTAATTTGAGTTCTGATGCCATTTATCTGAAGTTTCAATGTCCTATCCGATTCGGAAAGCGGATGGGATTTTTACTATTTCAAGTCAGGTATCAGACTTGTTTTTTGATAGGTCAAAGGTATTTCTAAAAATATTCATATTTCTTCTGGATAGAATGAAAAAATTACATTCGTTTTGCTATTTCTTATTGTCTTGCAAATCGCCTTATTTGCATTGAGACAAATAGCCATAACACTATTTAACCATTTACTTTTCAGGCATTTACTTTTATACTTTATAAACATCATTTTTAACGCATGTGGGAGGAGCAAAACAACAAATTGGTTCAAAACTTTCAATTTTCTGACTTTCAGGAGGCATTTGCTTTCATGACCAGGGTCGCTTTTTTGGCAGAAAAAATGGACCATCATCCAAATTGGTCTAATGTGTACAATAAAGTAAGTATTGAACTAACCACCCACGATGCAGGAAATTTAGTGACCGAAAAGGACAGGAAACTTGCATTAGCCATTGATAATCTTTTAAAACCTTCAAAAAACTAAAGGCCAGATTTTCATTTTTATGAACACATTTAATTTCAACATTCGCCTTTCAGTCAAGGCTTTAATCGTTTCATTGTTAATCTTATCTTTTTCCAGAGCCTCCTTTGCTCAGTTTGGTTTGCCTCAGGCGGCACTTACAGATGAGCGGCCAATAGAATTTGTATTGATTAATTGTACTATAATTTCTGCTCCTGGCCAGAAAATAGAAAATGGAAAACTCTATGTTAAAGAAGGAAAAATTGTATCTGCAGGTAAGGAAATTGTATTTCCCTCCAAGGTAAAAACCATAGACATGAAAGGTGCCTGGGTTTATCCATCTTTTATAGAAATCAATTCCAGCTATGGCCAACCAGCAATTCAACCAAAAGGACCTGGAGGCAGAATGGAAATGACTGATTTCAACCCCCAATATGAATCAAAAAGGGCGGGAAGCTATTTGTGGAACCAGGCATTAAAACCGGAATTTGATGCAGTAAGCAGTTTCACACCAAATCCAAAAGAGGCGGAAGAACTTCGGAAAAATGGTTTTGGATATGCAGTTAGTACATTAAAAGATGGCATCATGCGGGGGACTGGATTTCTGGCAATGCTGGGTGAAGGAAAAACGTCGGAACTGATTTTAAAAGATAAGGTAGTTCAGGGTATGTCGTTTCAAAAAGGCAGTTCCAACCAACAATATCCAGGTTCTCAAATGGGTTCAATAGCTTTGTTAAGGCAGACCTATATTGATTTGGATTGGTACGAAAAGCAAAGTTCCAAAAGCCCCAATCTTGGCCTTGACGCACTACAAAGAAATAAAAACCTGCCTATCATTTTTGAAACAGGACAGAAATACGAGGTTTTACGTGCTGCCAGATTGGCCAAGGAATTCAACTTAAAACTTATTGTCAAAGGCAAAGGCGATGAATATCAAAGGATTAATGAAATCAAGGCATCTGGATTTCCCTTAATATTACCGTTGCAATTTCCGGAATTGCCGGATGTGGAAGACCCGATGGATGCTGATTTGGTTTCCATTTCTGACCTGAAACATTGGGAAATGGCTGCCCATAATCCAAGGCTTTTGAACGAAAAAAATGTAGAATTTATTTTGACTTCAACCGATCTCAAAGACCAAAAGAGTTTTTGGAGCAACCTGAAAAAAGTAGTTGAAAATGGTTTGCCAGAAGATGCTGCCCTTGCATCTCTTACAACAAAACCTGCTATTTTATTGAAAGCCGAAAACCAAATCGGGCAAATCAAGGCAGGTTTGCAGGCGTCATTTTTTGTGGCTTCGGGAAATATTTTCAAACCAGGCACTCAGATTTTAGAAAACTGGGTAAATGGCAAAAAATATCTGGTAACCAGTTTGATGGACAAAAACCTTGCTGCCGATTACCGGCTAACCATTGGAAAAGATTCCAGTTTTAAGTTTAGAATTGAGCAAAAGGAAGGAAAAAATGATTTTACGGTTTTGGAAAAAGACACCCAGAAAACCAAACTTCAAGGGAGTTATGATGCAGGTAAAATCAATTTTCTCGGTTTGATAAAGCGATTGGATACCAGTTCCAGGCTTCAATTTTCCGGATGGCAGGAGGGCAATGGCTTTTCCGGATTTGTAACCGGACTTGCATCTGGAAAAACCTCCTGGTCGGCAAAAAGAATTTCTGACTTGCCTGTTGCCAAAGCTGCTGATTCATCAAAAAAGAAAAAGCCTGAAATTTTAGGCAAAATCTGGCATCCATTCCAGGCATATGGACAAGCGCAAGTGCCAGAGCAAAAAGAGTATATAATTAAAAATGCAACCATCTGGACCAATGAAACGGAAGGGAAACTTGAAAATGCGGACTTATGGGTTGCCAATGGGAAAATCAAAAAAGTTGGAAAAAATCTTGAAGCGCCCGGTTCGGCCATTACAATAGATGCCAAAGGAAAACATGTCACCTCGGGTATCGTTGACGAACATTCACACATTGCAATTTCGAAAGGTGTAAACGAAGGTTCATCTACAACAAGTGCCGAAGTTAGAATTGGCGATGTGGTTGAGGCAGATGATGTGAACATTTACAGGCATTTGGCAGGCGGAGTTACTGCCGTTCAGCAATTACACGGTTCAGCAAATACCATCGGTGGTCAATCCTCATTGATTAAGTTGAAATGGGGAAAGAGTCCGGAAGAAATGAAAATTGCCAATGCGGACGGTTTTATAAAATTTGCTTTGGGAGAAAATGTAAAACAATCCAATTGGGGAGATTTTAATACGGTTAGATATCCACAAACCAGAATGGGTGTTGAGCAATTGTTGTATGATGCTTTTCACAAAGCGAAACAATACAAAGCGGACAAGGAACTTGCCTTAAAATCAGCCAAAACTGAGTTTAAGAGAGACCTGAAACTCGAAGCTTTGGTAGAGATTCTGGATAAAAAAAGATTTATTTCCTGCCATAGCTATGTGCAATCCGAAATCAATATGCTGATGCATGTGGGTGACAGCATGGGCTTTACTGTCAATACTTTTACACATATTCTGGAAGGGTATAAAGTGGCAGATAAAATGAAAAAACATGGAGCAGGAGCTTCTACTTTTTCAGATTGGTGGGCATATAAAATGGAGGTAAAAGACGCCATTCCGTACAATGCAGCACTTTTGCACAAGGCAGGTGTTACGGTGGCCATCAATTCTGATGACGCCGAAATGGCGAGAAGATTGAACCAGGAAGCGGCAAAGACAATGAAATACGGTGGGATTTCAGAAGAGGAAGCCTGGAAAATGGTAACGCTGAATCCTTCCAAACTTTTGCATCTGGATAAACAGATTGGCAGTTTAAAGGAAGGAAAAGATGCTGACTTTGTCATTTGGACTGACAACCCATTATCAATTTATGCCAGGGCTGAAAAAACATTCATTGAAGGTGTTAAATATTTTGATTTGGACGAAACGAGGGTGCTTGAAAAAGAAATAGAAACTGAACGTCAACGTATTATCCAAAAAATGATATTGGCTAAACAGGCGGGCGCACCAGCAATGCCGCCTTCTCCAAAGGTTCAACACTTGTGGCATTGTGACGACTTAGGAGAAGAATAGAGTTAAAAACAGATAAAAATAATTATGGCACAGAATTAGCTGTATATACAATTAATCTAATGGAGTTTGCGGGCAAAACAATAATTATTACTGGTGGGTCTTCCGGAATCGGAAAAGCTACTGCAAAAAAATTGAGCGATTTGGGCGCAAAAGTTTTGATAACAGGCAGAAGCAAAGAACGACTGGAAAAAGCAGCCAATCAAATTGGTTGTGCCTGGATAGAATCTGATGTAAGCAAGCAGGAAGATGTGAACAAGGTGTTTGATTGGGTTGCAGAAAACTGGAGCAACAAATTGGATGTATTGATTAACAATGCAGGACTTGGAGAATTTGCTTCCGTTGAAGAAACACCAATAGAAAGCTACCACAGGGTTTTTGGTGTTAATATTTTTGGACCCATCATGATGGTAAAGAAGGCTTTACCGCTAATGAAAGGTAAAAAAGCCGGCAGTATTGTCAACGTTGCCTCAACATCTTCAATGAAAGGTTTTGCCAACGGATCAGCTTATTCTGCCTCCAAATTTGCATTAAGAGGTTTCACACAAAGCCTCATGGAAGAATTGAGGCCATTCAACATCAGGGTTTTTCAGGTGAATCCTTCAGAAGTAACAACTGCTTTGGGAAATCCTGAAAGAGAAGAACGAAAGGAAATCGACTTTAAACTTGGGCCAGAACAATTGGCTCAAACAATAGTGTCGGTTTTGATGTTACCTGAAAAAGCCTTTGTACCGGAACTTTCGGTCTGGGCAACCAATCCAAGGAATTAATATTCAA
Source organism: Cytophagaceae bacterium (assembly GCA_027485575.1). Taxonomy (GTDB): domain Bacteria; phylum Bacteroidota; class Bacteroidia; order Cytophagales; family Flexibacteraceae; genus CAMDMI01. The sequence continues at coordinate 33,393 of JAIXQU010000115.1, read as the reverse complement.
CAATATACAAAACAGAAAATGACAAAATTCAAATCTCTTGCAGCAATGGCCCTGGTAGGTTCATTGCTGGTAGGTTCAGCTTTCACTGGTAAAGTGAGTGGTGGATTTAAAGTGAACGTTGCAAAATCAACTTTAAAGTGGGTTGCAAGCAAAGTAACTGGAAAACATGATGGTACACTAAAATTAGCCAGCGGTTCTTTGGAATCAAATGGCAAAATGGTGACTGGTGGTGCATTCGATATCGATATGAACTCTTTGGCTTGTACAGATATTACAGACAAAGAAACCAATGGAAACTTTTTGGGCCACTTACGTTCTGAAGAATTTTTCTCAATTGACAAGCACAAAACAGCACATTTTGAAATTCAAAAAGTAGTTCCTGCAAAAGGAAACGAATATGATGTAACCGGTAAATTGACCATCAAAGGCATTACCAATGAAGTTACTTTTCCGGCTACTATCACCACAAGCCCAAAAGGCGTGAAAGCTACCGCAAAAATTACCGTTGATAGAACCAAGTTTGACATCAAATTTCGCTCTGGTAAATTTTTCGAAGGTCTTGGCGATAAATTAATTTATGATGATTTCGTAATTGATTTGAATCTTGAGGCTGGCGAATAATTAAAAAGTTCATAAAAAACGGTTTAACCATTTATTAAAAAGCCCTTGTCAAAAACAGAGGCTTTTTTTGTGAAGTAATCTTCAATCTGTCTTGAATATCAAACCCCATTTCTCTGGTAATTTATCCCGGAATTTCCATTAGGAAATCCTAGTCTGCCAACAGGCCGGTATTCCGCGGCTAACCCCGCATAGCGCTGCGGTCTGGGTTAGTTGCTCATAACGAGGTCCCAGCGACAAATCCGGGATTAATCACTTTTATAGAAAGTTATAGTGAAATGCCGCTACTGATTCAAGTATCGGTGGTAGAAGGAACTGCCGTTTGGTGATGATATTTAGGCAGCAAGCTAAAATTTAGCCCTGGCGGATTGCCTCTGAAGGATTTATTTTATTGACAACCCGAACAGGAATCAGAATCACCAACCAGGTAATTGCCAGAACGCCAATATTAATTCCTAAAATTCCAGGCCAATTCCATGAAATGGGCACTGAGTTTAGATAGTAATTCTCAGGATTGAGGTCTACAATCTTAAAGGTATCCTGCAGGAAGCAAATGGCAAGTGCAATCCCATTTCCCAACAGCATCCCTTGAACCATTATTTTGATGCCATTTCTAACAAAAACCTTTCGTATAAGGCTATTTTGAGCTCCCATAGATTTAAACACCCCAATCATTTGCTTCCTTTCCAAAACCATGATTAACAATGTAGCTGCCAGATTAAATCCAGCCACAATGGAAATTAAAATGAACATAATGAGCACATTTCTGGCAATCACATTCAACCAATCAAAAAGTTGGATATACGTCTGCGTAACGGTTTCAAGTCCAATGTTATAAGGAAGTTCTTTCCCGATATTTTCCAGAAAAAAATCCATATGCTTGAAATCATTGACAAAAACCTCAAAGCCACCCACTTGATTTGGCCCCCATTCATTGAGTTCCTGTAATAAATTTTGAGATACAAAGCCAACATTGTCGTCCACATCCTCAATTCCTGTTTGAAATATTGCAGTAATTTTAACCTTGCGGTACCTGGGTGGATTCTGAATAAAAAATAAAACAATCTCCTTATTTTTTGCCAGCTGCATAGTTTTTGCCAGCTTTTGGCTTATCCAGATTTCACCCTCTTCAGGTTGTTTTTTCCGTGGTTTTTGAATAAGGTTGGGTTCAAAAATTTTAAAGTTGAAGTCGCTCGAAATGCCCTTTAAAACAATGCCGGAAACTTCATTTTCTGCTCCAATCAAAGCGGGTTTGTAGGCGAAAGACTGGATATGGGTTATCTCAGGCAGTTTTTTCAGTTTGTCCAGGAATTCTGCATTTTTTTCAAGTGCTTTTTCCTCATACAAGGTCCCTGTAGAAAACTGGCGAAGGCTAATGTGACCGGAAACCGAAAAAATCCTGTTTTGTATTTCCTCCCTGAAGCCTTCATAAATCAAAAGTGAAGTCACTAAAATTGAAATTCCCAGTGCAATAGAAATCTTGGCAATACCAATTACAGAAGCTGAAAAAGAGTTTCCACTCTGGTATTCCAGCCGATTTGAAATAAACGAAACTAAGGAAGTTTTTGCCATGCTTATCGTGGCAAAGTTACCGAATGAAATTTATCAACTCCTAATTTGAAAAGGCCTTGTTTTGGTTCTTTATTTGCATTTTTACACGCGATGCTTTTTGAAATCATAAATCTGAATCAGGACAATCTGATTTCAATTAAAGACCATATTTTCAGTCATATCTCTTTAAATTTCATTAATTGTTTCCATGGAAGAAATCATACTTGCTAAAGGCACAAAAGAAGAAAAATATGAATCTCTTTTTCCACAATTGGAAGCACTTTGGGCTGGTGAGGATGATTTAATCGCCAATATGGCCAACACCGTTGCCGCAATTAAACAAGTATTTGATTTTCATTGGGTTGGTTTTTATTTTGTAAAAGAAAGTGATTTGGTTTTAGGGCCTTTTCAAGGGCCAATCGCATGTACACGAATTCCATTTGGAAAGGGAGTTTGTGGAAAAGCCTGGGAAGAGGGTCAGACGATTTTGGTTCCCGATGTGGAGCTTTTCCCTGGCCATATAGCCTGTTCTGCACTTTCAAGGTCTGAGATTGTTGTTCCTGTTTTTGGCTTGCAAACAGGCTTTGTGGAATCTTTGGAATCAGCCGCATCCATCATTGCTGTTCTTGATATTGATAGTGCAATCGTGAATGACTTCGACCTGACAGATAAAAGATGGTTGGAAAAAATTTGCCAGAAAATGGCTTCCTGAGCCTAAAACTTCTTTTTCAGTTCAAAATTTCTACCGAGATAAACCCTTCTAACGGTTTCGTCGGCAGCAAGTTCTTCCGGGGTTCCGCTTTTTAATATTTTACCTTCGAAAAGAAGATAGGCTCTATCGGTGATGCTTAATGTTTCAATCACATTGTGGTCGGTAATTAAAATGCCAATATTTTTTTTCTTCAACTTGGAAACGATGGTTTGAATTTCTTCCACGGCAATGGGATCTACACCCGCAAATGGCTCATCCAGAAGGACAAAACTTGGGTTTACAGCCAATGCCCTGGCGATTTCAGTCCTTCTTCTCTCACCCCCTGAAAGGACTTTGCCCAGGTTTTTCCGTACATGCGTAAGGCTGAATTCCTCTAACAAGCCCTCCATTTTTTCTATTTGCTGTGACCTTGAAAGATCGGTCATCTCCAAAACTCCAAGGATATTTTCCTCAACCGTCAGGGTTCTGAAAACGGAAGCTTCCTGGGCCAGATATCCAACACCCTTCTGGGCTCTTTTATACATCGGGATGTTTGTAATTTCTTCGTTATCAAGAAATATTTGACCAGAATTTGGTTTTATTAAACCAACAATCATATAAAATGAAGTGGTTTTCCCGGCGCCATTTGGTCCCAAAAGCCCAACGATTTCACCTTGATCTACATGAACGGATACATCATTCACTACCAATCGGCTTTTGTATTTTTTGAAGAGATTTTCGGCCCGAAGTCGCATGAATGGAAATTGAATTATAATTGCAAAGCAAAGGATATTAAGCCATCCGATAAAAAATTAGTGGCTTAAGTTTTAAATTTTCCATTTAAATAGCCTGAAAAAGAAAAAGCTACACCTTTGGCGCAGCTTTTTTCTAGTATAAAAACCACAATGAAACAAACAAATAAAACCCAGATTAATAACTATGGAAACAAAAACATTGTTTAAAATCAGTTTTTTTTTCATTTTGTTTGAAACATCAAGTTTGGTAATTTCAATTTTTAAAAGGGGAGTTTTTAACTTAGTTTCCATTAAAATCGAATTCACATATCTATAAATCCTGGTATTTTCCAATGACTTTTTGAAATAACAATGACCAAAAATTATAGTAAGACCCCAATTTTCATTTGCCTGATATTAATCCTGACCGGTTTTTGGATTCTACCTGGAAAAAAGAAAAAAATGGACCCTTTTATCTATGCATACCATTTTGGAGATGGCGGATCGGGGCTTCATTTGGCCTGGTCTGAAGATGGGTTTAAGTGGCAATTACTCAAAGGTGGAAAGAGCTTTGCCAAGCCCGGAATTGGCGATTATGTCATGCTGGATCCCCATTTATCGCAAACACCAGATGGTATGTATCATTTGGTTTGGGCAACTGGACCAGGCAGGAAAGATCTCGGATATTCATATTCAAAAAACCTAATAGACTGGGCAGCCCAAAGATTAATTCCGGTCATGGAAAATGACTCATTGGTCTTGAATGCCAAATCTCCAGAGCTTTTATATGATGCAGATGAGCAGCGGTTTATGATATTTTGGTCAAGCACGGTTCCGGGAAAATTTAAGGATTCTGACAAACAAAATGATTCCTTGCCATCGGGTTTCAAATTCAACAACAGGATTTACCGTAAGTTTAGTTCAGATCTAAGGTCCTGGGGACCGACCGAGTTGTTTTTTGAGGCTGGATTCAATTGTTCTGATGCCTCCATTTCTACAGATAGCGGTCGGATTATGATGTTTTATAAAGATGGAACGCAGATGGGCAAGAACATTCAGAACAATATTAAAATGAGCACATCCGGGAGCCTAACCAATGGATATTCCATCAAACCCAATTTGATAAGCCGGCGCACATGGGCAGAAGCTCCTACAGGCACGCGAATAGACAGCCAATTTGTAGTTTATTTTCACAAGTATCGGAATAGGAAAATCGGTGCGATGGCGACAAGGGATTTTAAAAAATGGAAAGACATTTCAGATACCTTGTCTTTCCCTAAAGGAATCGGGTCGGGAAGCGTTCTTCAGGTTCCGCTTAAAACCCTGGAAAAGTTGACAGATATTAAATAAAAAATGTTCCGACTGGGTTAGAGTCTCTCAAACTACCATTAAACCCTTAAAGATTTACCTCCAGCCCATCATAAGAAAAGTGAATTCCATTTGGCAGCTCCTTTTCAACTTCTTTTTGTGGACCAAGTTTATGGCTCATGTGTGTGAAATAAACCTTTGGTACTCCAATTTTTATAGCCATTTCTACGGCCTGATCCAAGGTGAAATGAGAGATATGTGGTTCTTTCTGTAGGGCGTTCAAAACCAGAACTTTACTTCCCTTGATTTGGTTGATGGCAGATTCGCTTAAAAAATTAGCATCCGTGATGTAGGTAAAATCACCAAAACGAAATCCCAAAATGGGCAGTTTTGCGTGCATAACGGGGATGGTTTCTATTTCTATATCCCCAATTTCAAATTTTTGATTTTCTATTATTGGAAACAAATCCAATTGAGGTACACCCGGGTAGCGCTTTTCGGCAAAGGCATAAGCAAACTCAACTTTTATGTGGTCCAAAACCCGCTGAAGGGAAAAAATGGGCATCGATTTTTCCTGGATGTAATTGAAGGCCCTCAAATCATCCAGGCCAGCCACATGGTCTTTGTGTTCGTGGGTAACCAAAAGGGCATCCATTTTTTTGGTACCTGCCCGAAGCATTTGTTGCCTGAAATCAGGTCCTGCATCTACGGCAATGGTTGTGGTTTTGGTTTCAATCAGAATGGACGCTCTAAACCGTTTGTCTCTGTAATCCAAAGATTTACATGCTCCACATTGGCACCCTATCATGGGAATTCCCTGTGAGGTTCCGGTTCCTAAAAATGTAATTTTCAAGGTTTTATTTTTCTTGTTTTCCGAATTCGATTTCAGGAAGTTCGGTTTTTGCGTTTTTCAATTCTATCCAGATTTTTTTGCTTTTTTCAGAAAGCTTTTCCAGGTCCAGGGGCAAAATATCGGCAAGTTCGAGCAGGCAACTTATCCTTCCTTCTACAGGCAAAAAGTTGTTTACCAATACCATTTTCGTGTCTTTCAGGATGCAATATCCAGATTTAAAATTTCCCCTTTCGTATCGGACCATAAATCCTCCTTCAGACACGAGGTCTTCCAGTTTTGATAAATAGCCTTTGTTATGCTTTGTCATCAATTCAAAAGTAAAAAAACAAATGAAATTCCGGGTTAACGAACTACCGTAAGCCAATCGCGAATGGTTTTTTCCTTAAAATGAAGCGCAAAGAAAAAAACCCCTTCCCAATTCTGTTCTGGTTTCCACACAAATTTCCGGTCTTTGGAATAGAATATTCTTTTTCCCCAGCGGTCAAATATTTCTATAAAATCGAAAGTCAATTTGCAATTGTCTTCCGGGAGAATGTCCAGAATATTAAATGACTCATTGTACTCGTCTCCATTGGCTGTAATCAGGTTGGGTATGACCCCAAGACTGTCGGAAGACTTTCTTATTCTGATTTTGTACTCAAGTGAATCTTTAAAGTTTACACCACAAAAAAGACTTGAACTCATAATTTTAACATCAAAATCGCCTCCGGGAGATTCACAATTGGTATTGACCAAAAAAGTAGAAACCGCGGAACCATTTGCTGTGATTCCGGGAAATGAAAATCCTGGAACTCCAACCAGAGTTCCACTGGAAGAAAGGGTTACCAATCTGTTTTCAGAAGCTTTGCCGTTGACAGTAAAGTTAATGTTTCGGTTTTCAAAAACCTCAATCGGATTTTTGCCGGAATAATCAGAGGTTATACCAACTTCCAGTATTTTAGGGATGATACGAATGTATTGATATACAGTGTCATATTTGACAGAATCGCAAACCGTAGAACGGGCTATGCTCATTAATTTTAGCGGTTGATTCTCTGGTAAAAAGCATATTTCAGGCCAGTTAAAACTGGTTTCTATACGGTTTGTTCCGTTACCGGCCGGCAGTGTAATTCCATTGGTTTGGACAGAGATTGCTACTCCTTTTGAATCTGTCAGGGTTGAAAAAACCGACAGGTCTCCCGGTTCTATTTGAAGTGCTTCAAGCCTGAATCTGAAAATCTCTGTTTGTATTACCGTTATGGTATCAGCAAGGATATCAATCGTTTTTATTGTTGGGGGCATGACTGGCTTTCTTTTTATTACCAGGTTCAAATTGAGGCTGTCAGAAAGGGGCTGACTGCAACCATCGTCGGTGGCGATTAAGAGAATCTTCCATGGCTGTGTTGGGTTTGCATTTGAACATGCAGGAATACAGAATCTTACAGCAATAGAATCTCCAATTTGAAGAAGTTTTACAGTTGTGTCTTTTTGAACCGCCAAAGGTGTATTCAGCGACAAACGTTCAACCCTGAATCTGACAGCTTGGTTTATCTGGGCATCTGTGAGTTTGAGCTTATAGCAGCCCTGGGTTGATCCTGAATTTAAATACAGCGTGTCATTTTTATCTAAAAGGAGATTTCTGGCAGGATCTTTTACAACAAGTGTTGGTGGTGAGTTGGGTTGGCAATCTTTCACGTTGAGCTGCATTTCCCTCCTGATTTCACCAATTTTCTGTCCATTCCTGAATTCCTGGCAAAGTACCGAAAAGACAAAAAGCCCAACCTGAGAAGCAACGCAGGTGACCAAACCATTTGAGGAATTAACCACCAAACCCGGGTTGCCCGGTAAGGGGTTATTTGCAGAATATCCAGGTCTCCAGTTGACAAGGGCATAAGGTGCCGGAAATGGCAATACACGCAAAGGTCTGGTAGATGTAGAATTTCCTTTTATCGGGGCAATTAAAGAATAGACCAAAGAATCACCATCGGGATCAAAGGCCTTAAATGAAATTTTAAAAGGTTGATTGACACATGGATAGTCTGAGTTGAGGTCAATAAAACCAGGAGAACTGTTGAAAAAAGATTGCCCATTTTTTATAACCGGTGGAAATTCCATGTAAAAAGTTTGACCGGTTTCTCCAGGCGATAAAATATTGGATATCCCGTTGTTTCTGCAGCAACGCTCCCAAACAAGATAATATCCATTGGGGTCGTTAAATTCAAAGGGGTCCATATTGTATGGCTTTTCATAAATAAAAATCTGGGTTCTGATGTTACTACCCGCCGCACAGTTGGGGTTGGTAAATGGCAAAAATCTACTGCTGTCAACTAAATTTAAAACCAAAGAATCGATAAGAACATTGGTTGATTTAGCAAAAAGAAAACAAGTGGCATTCCGGTCTTTGGCGCCCAGGTTTCCATTGATAAAATCAAAATACAGGGTGAGGGAAAAAATATAATTGTTCCCCGAAGTAATCCTGTAAGAAAATCCACCTCCCACAATATGGGTAGACCATCCCAAATGACTGCTAATCAGAAAAAAAAGTATGATGCCTATTTTCTTCATTCTCTGTAAAAAATTCGTTTTACTCTGTGGCCAATACCTGTTAAAATCTCGTAAGGAATGGTCTCAGCCGCACTTGCCAACTTTAAAAGTGACTCCGCATCATCAAAGATAATAACTTCATCTCCTTCTTCTGCATTTAATCCTGTAACATTAACCATTGTCATATCCATGCACACGTTGCCGATGACAGGCACCCATTGGTTTTTTACTTTTACCATGGCTTTGCCAAGTGAAAAGTCCCTTCTGAAGCCATCCGCATAACCAATGGCAATTGTGGCAATTTCGCTATCGGTGGTTACCAATCCTTTTCTTCCATAACCAACCGTTTCACCTGCTTTTAGTTTTTTAATTTGAGAAATTGTGGTTTTAAAAGTTGAAACAGATTGAAGTTGATTTTGGAACCAGGAGTTGATTTCAATGCCATATAGCCCTATTCCTAACCTGACCATATCGAAATTTGCCTCTGGAAATCTTAGGATTCCAGCGGAATTCAAAATATGCATTTTGAAATTCTGCTCTAATTTTTGCTTCAGAAAAGTGCATGCTGTCTCGAATTTTTTTATCTGAAGCTTGCTGTAATCAAGTAAGCCATCCTCATCTGCTCCTGCCAGATGGCTGAATACGGTTGCAATCTTTATCCATGGATTTTGAAGTAAAATTTCCGATAAATCTTCAAGTTCGAAATCCAAAAAACCCAGTCGGTGCATTCCTGTATCAATCTTTAAGTGAACAGGTGGGACCCTTTTTTCAGTTCCTGGTTTTGCAGCTTCCAGCCAGGCTTTTAAAACATTAAATCCATAAATCTCAGGTTCCAGGTTGTTGGCTATCATGCTTTCAATTGCCTCTGGCATTGGGTTTAAAACCATGATGGGCAGTTTGATCCCAGCTTCTCGCAGCTTTATTCCTTCGTCCGCATAAGCCACTGCCAGGTAATCTACATGATGGTATTCCAGTATTCTTGCAATTTCTTCTCCGCCACTTCCATATCCCAACGCCTTTACCATGGCTACGATTCCTGTCCCTTTTGGAAGCTGGCTTTTGTAGAAATTGAGATTATTCACCATCGCATCCAGGTTGATTTCCAACCTTGTGCCGTGGACCTTTTTTTGCAGAATTTTTACAAGATTTTCAAGTTTAAATATTCGGGCGCCTTTGATTAACAGAATAGAATCTTTGATTGAAGCATAAGATTTTGACTCCATCAACAAATCGGTCGTCTGGAAATTGGAATGCTTCAGGTTTTTAAAATCACTGGAATCTTCAAACTGCGTTCCTACAGTTATAAGCTGGTTTAGCGAAAAGTTATCGGCAAGGCCCGGAATTTTGGATTTGATGCTTTCTTTATCCAAACTGGATTCTTGTAAATCACTTAAAATCAGAACAAGGCTTTGGTTTTCTTTTCGTTGAAGACTGGCAAACTGAAGGGCGGCCTCCAATCCTGCAAAGTCATTTGTATATGTGTCGTCTATTATGAGGTTTCCATTAAAACCTTCTTTTAGGCTAAGTCTCATTTCGGGCAGACTTAAATGCAGCAACCTGTTTTGAATTTTTTCTGGTTTTATACCAAGAAAAAGGGCCGCTGAAATGGCATTTCCCAGATTTTCCAATGAAGCCTCATCTGAAAACGGGAGAGAAAAACTAAATCCTGAATTGTTGAACTGCAGTTTACTTTTCTGCATTTCTTCCGTTTTTTCCCAAGTCCAGGTTAGAATTGAAACCCCGGCTAAATGGTCCGCAATTAACTTTTCGAATTGGCGGTAAAGCGAATCTGAGAGAATTAAGTTTTTTGAATGGCCAAAAAGAGAGATTTTTTCCAGGAATTTTTCCTCCGAAGAACCAAATCCTTCATCATGGGCAGAGCCGAAACTGGTCATAACTCCAAGTGTGGGTTGGATCATGGTTGAAAGATTTTGCATTTCTCCTTTTTGAGAAATGCCAGCCTCAAAAATCCCCAGATTATGCCCCTGGTTTAAATTCCATACTGAAATTCCTACCCCAATCTGGGAATTAAAGCTTTTGGGACTTTTACAATACAAATATTCAAAACCAATGAGTTGGGAAAGCCATTCTTTTACAATGGTTTTCCCATTGCTTCCGGTAATTCCTACGACGGGGATTTCAAATTCACCACGGTGTTGTGCAACGATTTTCTGAAAAGCCTCCAGAACATTCTCAACCCAAACCCAATTATGATTTCCTTGTTTCTCAAGCCAGTCTTTCCATTTTAAATCTGAAATAACCCATTGATTCACGCCTTTTTCTGCAGCCGCAGGAATAAACAAATGCCCATCTGATTTTATACTTTGGAAGGCAAAAAACACCCCTCCATGTCCATTGGCAATTAACCGGCTGTCATAAAACAATTGAACAACGTCCCGGTTTGGGTCGGTCAGGCCATACACCTCAGAACCTAAAATAGCCACAAGGCTTGAAAATGACAACAAAAGAAAAAATATTAGTTTCCTTTGGCAATATGTGAAGCACATCTATTAAGTATTCATTTTTTTTGCATTTGAATTAAAAAAAGTTGGAAAGATTACCCCATGTCAATCTTAGGAATGGAAAAACCGCCGTCGCTAAAGCTTAAAAACTTCGCTCTTTCCTTTGGAGTTCAGCTACTTAAGGCTATGGGCGATGAATCCAGACTCAGAATTCTTCACCTTCTGTTTCACAAGGGAGAACTTTCAATTACAGATTTGGAATTGATTTTAGATTTTACCCAAACCAAAACCGCCCGCCTTGTTGGAATATTAAAACAGGCAAATCTTGTCCAAAGCCACAGAAACGACCATTGGGTCTTTTACAAGGTGAAAGAAGAGGCCATTGAAATACTTCGGTTTTGGTTTGAATTTGTTGAAAAGGAAGCCGTTTTAATCAAGGATATTTCCAACTATGAAGCCTTGAACTCAAACAGAGAGCTTAGCATCAATAAGTTATCGCTTAAACAATACAAACCAGCAAACAATTGAGCGATTCCAACTTTTCAATCATCAAGGCAAAAGACATATTAAAAGAGGTCCCCTTAAATTGGTTTGCGGGATCCAGTCTTTATAACCATCCTGTTTTTTTGTCCACCATTGCACCCGGAAAATGTTTTTATGCCCGGATTGCTGACCCAAAAGGTTTGGTGGCTTTTTTCCCTTTTGCAGGTCAAAATCTATACTTTAAGTGGCGGGTTTTTCAGGTTGGATTTTGCCAGAAGTATAACCCATTTTGCCAGGAAGGTCAGCCCAATGCGCATCACTGGGAATGTTGGTTCAGGTTTTTGGCTCAAAAAACGTTGAATCCAAAATGGCCTGCAGGATTTTTGCCTTCCTATCCGATAGACAATTCTCTTTCTGCTCAGCCAAAGAATAACCAATATTTCCAATTGGGTGGAAATATAGAAAGTGTAATTTCCCATTGGAAGCAAAACCGAAAGCAAGCACTAAATAAGTCTAAAGCACTAAATACCAGGCAGGTAAGCCATAGTGATTTTTTTGAATTGTTACTTCAAATTGTGAATAGCCCTGGCCAGATCTGGAAGCCCGTTAAAAAAGAAATATCAATTCTGAATTCGCTTTCCAAATCGGATGACTTTTCAAAGTCTATTTACCGCTTTGTGGTTTTTGATGATCAGGAGCCTTTGTCTGCTGTTTTGGTTTTGAAATGGGCGGACAGGTTATATTATTTGTTTTCTATCTCCAGCCGGACTGGATTTAAAAAGGAGGCTTTAACCCGAATTTTTTATGAGATGATTTCCGTGTTTTTAAGTCAGGATTTAGTTTTTGATTTTGAAGGAAGCAGCATTCCCGGGGTTAGAGATTTCTTCTCCAGTTTAGGTGGAGTTTCAGAAACCTATCATGTTATTTCAATAAAAAGTTAAACACTTTCCGAAGATATGGGTTTTAACTCTGGCATTGCTTTTCTACTTAACATTGATTAACTTGCTGTCAATATTCAAAAGTCACGAAAATTTGCATATTTCTTTACATCAAGTCCTCCTCGTTTTTTTATACCTTCTTATTTTTTAATGAATATTAAATTCCAGACTTCGCAACAAAACTTTATGTCGTTGCTAAGAAAGAGAGTAAACCAGCATTTTAACCAAGGCGAAATTTCACAGTATGGCAACTTTGAACTTTATCTTAAGGGTTTCATTTTGATGCTATTGTTGATATCTCTGTATTTATTGCCGTTGATATTTACAAATCTTCCGGTTTCAATTGTTTTCTTGATTTACTTTATTCAAGGGATTGTTTTCGCTCTTGTAGGCTTCAATGTCATGCACGACGGCTCTCATAAAAGCTTTTCCAAGAGAAAAAGCATCAATGTTATAATGGCCCATACACTTAATGTTTTAGGAGGGAGTGCATTATTTTGGCACCAAAAGCATGTTATGAACCATCATACATACACCAACATAGAAGGACTTGATGATGACATAGACATAAAGCCTTTTATTAGACTTAGTGAACATCAATCGATCAAGTGGTATCACCGCTTTCAGCAATATTATGCCTTGGTTCTTTATTGTTTTACCTACATTTTTTGGATTTACTACAGAGATTTCAAAAAGTATTTTACAAGAATGGTAGCGGAAAACACTCCAATGGTCGAATTAGAATTTACCGATCATTTGATCTTCTGGACCACCAAAGTCATCCATATTTCAATCTTTCTGGTTATTCCTTCATTGATTATTGGGCCACTGTTAGCCATAACCGGATATATTGTTCTTAGTCTGATTTGTGGTTTTACGCTGGCTGTTGTTTTTCAATTGGCGCACATAGTTGAAGGTACAATTTTTTCAGCACCTGAGGTGGCTGGTGACGACATTCAGATAGAGTCTGAGTGGAGTATTTATCAAATTAATACCACGGTAAATTTTGCGACAGATAACAAAATTTTAACATGGCTTCTGGGAGGTTTGAACTATCAAATGGTTCATCATCTTTTTCCCAAAATCAGTCATATCCATTATCCGGCGTTGCACAACATTATCCTTCAAACCTGCGAGGAACATAATGTTGAATATGTACAGTTTGATTCCTTTTGGAGTGCATTCCTCTCTCATTTACGACATTTAAAAGAAATGGGTAAAGGCTAAACTTCCTTTTACTTTTTTCCCTTTTTCTTTCGTTTTTTAGCAAGCTCAGCCTCGTGGTCTTCAATGAGTTTGCGCCAGTTTGTTCCAGGCTCTTCAGTCAATGCCAGGGTCATTTTATATTCATCTTTTTCAATTTCTAGAACCTGAATTGGTTTTCCAAGAAACTTTTGAATCTCCTCTAAAACCGGCTTTTCTTCTGTAGCGCAAAAGGATACTGCGATTCCTTTCTCCATTCCACGTCCTGTCCTACCTACCCTGTGGACATAATTTTCGTCTATATCCGGCAGGTCATAGTTGATGACATAATTTACACCTGAAATATCTATTCCACGTGCGCTGACATCGGTAGCAATGAGTACCCTTACCTTGCCTGTTCTGAATTTTTCCATCACGTCCAGTCTATCCAGCTGATCTTTATCTCCATGCATGGTAATGGTTTCTATGCCAACGCGTTGCATGGCTGAAAAGACCCTCTCAGCCCTAACTTTGGTTCTGACAAAAACCAGAAACTTGCTCGTTTCATGTTCTTTAATAATGCGTTCAAGAAAAAACCGCTTGTCATCCATTTCTATAAAAGCCACCTGATGGTCTACATTTTTAGAAACTCTGTCCTTTGGGGAAATCTGAATCCGAATTGGGTTTCGGACAATGGAGTAGGCCAGATTTTTGATTTCTTCGTTGATGGTCGCTGAGAAAAAAAGTGTCTGGTGATTTTTTGGCAGGTTTTTAATTGTGTCCCGAATATCCCGAATAAACCCAAGTGCCAGCATATGGTCGGCTTCATCCAATACAAGAATCTGGGTTTGGCTCAAATCTATAAATCCCTGACTTCTAAGGTCAAACATTCTGCCTGGAGTCGTTATCAACACATCAACACCTCTATCCAGACCTTTGGTCTGTGGTGTCTGGTCCACTCCCCCAAACATGCTCAATATTTTTACAGGCGTGTATTTTGCCAGATTTTGAAATACTTCAGTGATTTGAACTGCCAATTCCCTCGTCGGAACCATCACAAGACAACGGACGATTCCTTTCGGCAATTTTTCCTGATTTTCATGCATCCAATTGATAATTGGAATGGCGAAAGCTGCTGTTTTTCCAGTTCCGGTCTGGGCAATGGCCAAAACATCTTCCCCTTTCATTATGGAAGGAATGGCCTTAAACTGTATATCCGTAGGTTTTACAAAACCTGATTCTGCCAAACTTCTTTTAATTGGATCGGCAATGGCGTATTTATCGAAGCGCATTTTTTATGGGTAGTTGGGAAATAGGAATCTGGAAACAGGGGATAGGATTTTTATGCATTGATTTTATTCAACTACCATCAATTTGGCAAAGCCCAGAATCAGGGTTTTTTCCCCATGGTTGTCAAACAGGATTTTCGCTTTTTTATCAGGACTCTGAATATCAAGGTCCTGAACTGTGCCAAAGCCAAATTTTTGATGCTCAACGCGAAGCCCAATTTTAAGTTTAGAAACATCGCTGGGGGTGAAATTAGCGGATACCGTGTGGGCCACAATTTGAAGTGGAGCCACAGAATTTGATTTTGAAGCCGGTCTTTTAAACTGGTCTGAAAACCGCATTCCGCTGGATTCTTCCATGTCCAGTTTTTTACTTACTTTCAGGTATTTGGCATCAACCTCATTCAAAAACCGACTTGGTTCCATCGGCCTTACCGTACCAAACCTGAACCGGCTGGAGGCATAAGAAAATGTCAGCCGGTGTTCTGCTCTGGTTACAGCCACATAAAAAAGCCTTCGTTCTTCTTCAAGGTCTTCTCTGCTTCCGGTCATCATCATGGATGGAAATAGCTCTTCCTCTAAACCTACCAGAAAAACATTTTTAAACTCCAGGCCTTTGCTGGAGTGGATGGTCATTAATGTAATGGCATCCTCATCTTTTTTGTTTCTGTCTTCATCGGTTAAAAGGGCAACGTCCTGAAGATAAACAGCCAGGCTTTTGTCCTCTACCTCCGGGTCATTTACAAATTGCTGAACACCAGAAAGTAAGCTTTGGATATTTTCATAACGGCCAATTCCTTCTATGCTTTTATCGGCAGTTAAATCTCTGACAATGCCAGAAGCTTTGGCTATGTGGTCCACAACTTCAAAGGCATTTTTTGCTGTAGCAAGAATGGAGAAACTCTTAATCAGATTCACAAAGGATTCAATTTCACCCACTGCTTTTCCTTGTAAAACAAGCTTAATGTTTGAAACCACATCCCAGATCGGAACACCATTGTCATTGGCCACCACCTGTATTTTAGCCAAGGTTGTATCTCCAATTCCCCGCTTTGGATAATTGATTACCCGCTTAAATGCTTCTTCATCGTTTTGATTGACCGCCAGACGGAGATAACCCATTAAATCTTTGATTTCTTTCCTGTCGTAAAACGACAATCCACCTACGATTCTATATTTAAGATTCAGCTTTCTCAAGGCTTCTTCCAACGGTCTGGATTGAGCGTTGGTGCGATATAAAATTGCAAAGTCTTTGTTTCTGCAAGCTGATTTTACCTTTTCTTCAAAAATAGATTGGGCCACCATTCTTGCCTCTTCATTGTCGCTTTCTGCTTTTAAAACTTCAATCGGTTCACCCTGGGCATTCGAAGTCCAGACATTTTTTTTGAGCTGGGCTTTGTTGTGTCTGATAACTGAATTGGCTATCTCAACAATGTTTTGTGTGGACCGGTAGTTTTGCTCCAACCTGAAAATTTCCGCATCAGGATAGTCCTTTTCGAAATTGAGGATATTTTGAATATCTGCCCCACGGAATGCATAAATACTTTGCGCATCATCTCCAACCACACAAATATTTCTCCGTACTGCAGCTAGTTTTCTGGCTATCAGGTACTGCGCCAGGTTGGTATCCTGATACTCATCTACCAACACATGGTGAAACTTTTGCTGATATTTGTTGAGCACATCCAGGTGATCGCGGAAGAGTACATTTGTAAAAAACAGGATATCGTCAAAATCCATCGCTCCTGAACGGAAAGCCCTTGTTTGATACATTTGGAATATTTTGGCCATTTGTGGTTTTCCTGTTGCTTCGTCTTCCATGACCAATTCCGGGTCTTTGGCATATTGGTCCCACGAAATAAGCCTGTTTTTAGCCGATGAAATTCTTGACAATACCTGGCCTGGTTTATATGTTTTATCGTCCAGATTCATTTCTTTCAAAATGCTTTTTATCAAAGATTTGGAGTCATCCGTGTCGTAAATTGTAAAATTTTGAGGAAAATTAAGTTTAGGCGCTTCAGTCCTTAATATTTTGGCAAAGACAGAGTGGAATGTCCCCATCCAAAGGCTCTTGGCATGGCCTCCAACCAAGGCCTCCACCCGGTTTCGCATTTCTTTTGACGCCCGGTTTGTAAAAGTAAGTGACAAAATATTGTAGGGCTCCACTCCCTTGGAAAGCAGATATGCAATCCGGTATGTAAGCACCCTTGTTTTCCCTGAACCTGCGCCCGCAATGATCATGCTTGGCCCTTCTGTGTGGGTTACAGCCTTTCTTTGTATATCATTGAGTTGGTCCAGAAAATTGCTCATACAGATGAAATGGTTTTTTTGAAAAAGAAACCTGCAAATCTAATACCATCGGGCCCGATTTAAGTTGGGAAATAAAAACAAAAGGTAAATGACTGGTTCTTAGATTGGCTAAGCCAGAATTGTACAAGTCATAAATAATACAGTTCGCCTCTCGTTTTTTCCGCTTCACCCGAATTAAGGTCGGCCGAATCAATCCCGAAACCTAGTTTTGAATCGATTGATTCAAATACAAAGTGAAAAAACTCTTGTTTCTGCTTGCCATCAATTTGGCATTATTCGCAAGTATAATGGTTAGTATTTTAGTTTTAAAAGATGAAAACAGACGGTTTTTTAATCCATCTAAAGGTCAGGATTTTCCAAATAAGGAATCAGAATCAGATAATCAAAGCTCTACCAAGCCAATATTCTTTTTGCCTGCTGCTTTGGTTAGACTAGTTTTGTGATGTTGTTTTCGCTGTCATCAACCATGCCAAAAAAAGGTCTCTTATCGGGTTTCTGCTTTTTTATCTTTTTTACTGCTCAATCTCAGGTTGCATTCAGGCTTAACTCGCTGCCGCTCAAATACACTCCGGAATTAGATACCTTATTTCTCGCTGGTAATTTTAACAATTGGAATCCAAGGGATACTGCTTACCGTTTTAAAAGAAATCTCCAGAATCAACTGGAAATAAGGGTTAATTCAGTCCTTTCTTCTCTGGAATATAAGATCACAAGAGGCTCATGGAATGTGGAAGAGGTGTCAGCCACAGGGCAAGCTATTCAAAACAGAGTATCAACCAACGTCCCCAATTCAACTATAAACATAGATGTTGCAGATTGGAAAGACACCAAAGGTACCCACACTTCAACGGCCCAGGTCCAGGTTTTAACTTCACAATTGTGGCTTTCAGCTTTAAAGAAATACCGCAGAATCTGGGTTTGCTTGCCTGCAGAGTACAGCAGTCAACCCACTAAAAGATATCCTGTCATGTATTTTCATGATGGGCAAAATCTTTTTGACGCCGCAACGTCATTTGCCGGAGAGTGGAAAGTGGATGAAGCCCAGGCGCAGTTGGAAGCGGCTGCTGGTTTTGAACCTATTATTACAGTTGGAATTGACAATGGAGGCGCAGACAGATTATCCGAACTTACTCCCTTTCGCCATCCAACGTATGGAGGTGGAAATGGAGAAAAGTATGCAGAAGCTTTGGCAACAGACGTTAAAAACCTGGTCGATTCAAGATTCAGGACTAAAACCGATGCAGAAAATACAGCCATTGGCGGAAGTTCTCTGGGTGGAGTTGAAACTTTGTTCATGGCATACAAATATCCAGCTATTTATTCAAAAGCCTTGATTTTCAGTCCGAGTTTGTGGTTTTCTGATAGCTTGAGGCAATTCTGTCTGGCCCAAAGCCAACCTGCGAACTCCCGATTGTACTGGGTTTGCGGCACCAATGAAGGAGACCCGGATATGGTTCCAGATATGAATGCATGTTATGCTGATTTAATTACAGCAGGTATGCCTTCAACACAAATGAAAAAGACCGTTGTTACCGGCGGAACGCACAGTGAAGGATTTTGGTCTTCACAGGTAAAAAGTGGGATAAGCTGGCTTTTTTCCACAACCACCCCCGTTAAAAAAAAAGAAAATCAAAAGCGGATCATCCAGCTTCAGCAAAAAGAAAAGGGAGTTGAAATTGAAAATTTAAATCCTGGACAAACCATTGATATTCAGGTGTTCAATGTGAATGGAAGGTTGATTTATTCCAATTCTTTCAATCAACAAGTTTTTAATTTAGCCCTTTCTGGAAAAGGAATTTATATATTAACGGCCAAATCAGACCAGCGGGTAGACATAGTTAAACTTCATAACCAGGGTTTATAAAAAATCATTGGCCTTGTTGCATTTTTATTTTCTATTTCATTGAAATTCTGACATTAAGGCCTTACTATTTGAAAGGTTTCCTACTTTTACACCCATCATTTAACTCCTGAAATGAACAAAAGACAATTTATAAAATCGGGCCTTGGAATAGCGGGACTCAGCCTGATCAATCCAACGCAATCCATTGAAGCTTTAGCAACAGTTCCTGCATTTGAACTTCCCAAACTCCCCTACTCCTACAGTGATTTAGAACCCATGATTGATGCCAGAACAATGGAGATTCATTACTCAAAGCATCATGCCGGCTATGTGGAAAAGTTGAATGCTGAATTGGCCAAACAGTCTTTCAAGTACACCGGTTTGGAGGATTTATTAGAAAAATATGCCCACGAAAATAAAACTATCAGAAACAATGGTGGTGGACATTACAACCATAGTTTGATGTGGAAAACTTTGGTCAAACCCGGGTCTGCCAAAACAAATATGCCTGCAGATCTTCAGATCGAGATTATTACAGAATTTGAATCTATCGAGTCTTTTATGGTTAATTTGAAAATAACGGCGCTTGAAAGGTTTGGATCAGGATGGGCCTGGCTTTGCAAGGGAAAGGATGGAAAATTGTTCATAACTTCTACCCCAAATCAGGACAATCCTTTAATGAATATCCAGGGTTTGGTTCAAGGAAAACCCCTTTTGGGAATAGATGTATGGGAACATGCCTATTATCTGAAATACCAAAACCGAAGGGCGGAATATATCGACGCCTTTTGGAATCTGATCAATTGGGAGGAAGTTGAAAAACTGAGGAAATCAGCCTAGTTTTTTTGTAAGAAAGCTGGCTTTGAGGCAACAAAGTCTGGATAAACCGGACAATCTTCCGAATGCGCTCCAGGCAAAAATCCGGTACTCATCAAAAATTCGTTTACGATTTCACCTCCTGTAAACCGAAATGTTTTTCTGAAAATTTTGACCCATTCGGCTTTTGTAAGCGGATGATGGTGGTAAAGCCAGTTTTTAAACGACCCAAATTCTTCCTGTAGCTCCACTATCTTTTTGGCATTTTCTATGGCAGCATTAATTTTCAACCGGTTTCTAATGATTCCCGCATCTGCCATTAGCCGCTGGAAATCCATTTCTCCATAGTTTGCAATGGTCTGAATATCAAACTTATGGTAGGCATTCCGAAAATTTTCCTGTTTATTGAGGATGGTTGTCCAGCTCAATCCCGCCTGGTTGATTTCCAAAATTAGCCTGCCAAAAAGTTCATTGTCGCTCTCAATAGGAAATCCATACGCCGAATTGTGGTAAATTTTATGGACATTGTTTTCCTCCATAGTCAATACCACATCGCAATAGGTCATTGGTTTTTTTTGCTCTTCCATTTTTTAAAAAAAATCAGATTCAAAATTCCGTTTTTTCTCTGAAACGAAAATGGAAAATGAATCCACCTGTCTGATTAGCTTTGCAGTCCGTTTTGGCCAGTCCGGACTTTACCCGACCAACTTAATTTGAAAAAAACAGAATTCTCCAGGCTCATCCTCTTTGAAAACGAGGATTTCTTTCTTATCAACAAACCACCTCATACGGCCACGCTTGACGAAAGGCATGATGACAAAGGAGAAAGTATGCTCAGGCAAGCCAAAGCCTACTGGCCTGATGCTCAGGTGGGACATCGGTTAGATAAAGAAACTTCCGGCGTATTGATTTTTGCCAAACACCCAGCTGCATACAGGCATATTTCCATGCAGTTTGAGCATAGAGAAGTTACCAAAATCTACCATGCAGTTGTTGGAGGTATTCATGATTTTAAAGGCGATTTGGTCAATCTACCCATTCTTCCTTTGAAAACTGCGGTGGTAAGAATAGATAAACTGGAGGGAAAAGAAGCTGAAACTGTTTTTAATACACTTGAGGTTTATCGTTCTCATACTTTGGTTGAGTGTATTCCATTTACAGGCCGCATGCACCAAATCAGGATTCACCTGCAATGCCTGAAAGCCCCAATCGTAATGGATGAATTGTATGGCGGACCCAAAATTTTCCTTTCTGATATAAAAAGAAAGTTCAAACTGGCCAAAGACACTGAAGAGCAGCCATTGATTTCAAGAGTGGCTCTTCATGCCAGGGCTTTAAACTTTGCCCTGATGAATGGCGAAAGGCAAATGGTTGAGGCTCCTTATCCCAAAGATATGGAAGCCCTTATTAACCAATTGATAAAGACCAGGTAAAGCTCCATCTGAATAGAAAAAAAAGTCTTTCCTTTTAATTTTAAAAGATTTAAAATGAAGGAGGCCGAAAATCGTTTTATTATGTTCTGGTTTGTTAATTTGCCGAGCAACCTTCATGAAACGAGTTTCCAAATTTCTTGAAAAAGTAAAAGACATCCTTTGGCTAAGCCGTAAGCGCTTGTCAGACAGGCAGTTTATGCTTGTATTAAGTATTCTTGTTGGATTGCTTTCCGGAGGTGCATCTATTCTTTTAAAGTCTTTCGTTTTCTTTTTACACGAGTTTTTTCACCACTTGAGTGCGTCTCAAATGTGGACTTATTCAAGGGCTTTAACACCCATGGTAGGAATTTTTTTCACCATTTTTCTGATTCGGTTCCTTTGGCCGGAACAGTTTAATAAAGGGCTGGCACCCGTGGTCAGGTCCATCAGAAATGAGGGTGGCAAACTTCCTTTCTCTCAAACCTATAACCACATCATTACCAGCGGAATCACTGTTGGATTTGGGGGTTCTGCCGGATTGGAGTCCCCAATTGTTTCTACAGGTGCTGCAATTGGTTCAAATTTTGCTGATTTTAATAACCTCCGAATTAAGGAGAGAACCCTTCTGTTGGCGTGTGGAATTGCGGCTGGAGTTAGTGCCGCTTTCAATGCGCCCATTGCAGGCGTCCTTTTTGCGGCTGAAGTATTTTTGATAGAAATCAGTATTTCGGCCATCATTCCCATCATCATAGCCTCAGCAACCGGGGCCCTGCTTTCAAAGATAATTTTAAATGAATCCATCCTGCTTCATTTTACCATGCAGGAACCCTTTAAATCAGAAAATCTGCCTTTTTATCTCATTCTGGGAATTATTACCGGATTCATGTCCCTTTGGTTTGGAAGGACATTTCACAAGCTTTCAGGGTGGTTTTTCTTAATCTCTAATCCTTACAAAAGAGCGTTGCTCGCTTCATTTTCTCTGGGTGCCTTGCTGCTTGTTTTTCCTTCGTTTTATGGTGAAGGATATGCCTATATCAAAGACCTGGCCACTTTTCACACCTATAAACTATTTGAAGGCAGTATTCTGGGAAATTTTATGGAGCGAAAGACCTGGTTTTTCATCTCTGCGATTGTCCTTACTGCTTTGCTTAAGGTATTGGCAACCACTTTCACTTTAGCTGGTGGAGGAAATGGCGGGCAGTTTGCTCCTTCGCTTTTTATAGGTGCAAATACAGGTTTTGCATTTGCAATGGTTTGCCATAAACTTGGATTTATCTCTGTTTCCATCAGCAATTTTACCATTGTGGCTATGGCTGGTTTACTAAGCGGTGTATTTTATGCACCAATGACCGGCATTTTCCTTATCGCAGAACTCACTGGTGGTTATGAACTTATGATTCCCCTTATGCTGGTTTCTGCCACGAGTTATTCTGTGGTCAGGCGTTTTGAGCCCATCAATATTGAACTGAGAAAAATCAAAATTTTTGGGAAAAGCAGGGAGCAGGAAGACCAAAAAATATTAAGCCGTTTGCAAATCAACCGGATGATGGAAACAGACTACGATCCCATTCCACCCGAAATGTCTATTGAAGAGTTTGTGAATGTTTTGGCAGTTTCTGCTCACAATACTTTTCCTGTCGTTGGAAACGAGGGCGAGTTTTTGGGAGTTGTTGTTTTTAGTAAAGTCAAGGAGTTGGTTTTCAATCCACCGAAAGGGGAAAATTTGAATATGTTTCAAATCATGTCAAAACCAAAGGCAATCATTCAGGTGGATGAAAGTCCACAAAGCCTCATTGAAAAATTTGAGCGGACTATGTCTTTTCGCTTGCCGGTTTTGGATGGTAAACGCTATCTTGGCTTTATAACCAAAGGAGTTTTGCTTGGAGAATATAGAAAGGAAATTTTGGGTGAAAAATAGATGTCCGAACAATTAAAAATTGCAAGCTTTCACATAATCTGCTGCAATAGAAGCACTTTGCAAAGCCAAAGGAATTCCGCCCCCGGGATGAACGGTCCCTCCACAAAAAAACAGATTTTTCACCTCGGTTGAAAAGTTGGCGTGTCGCAAAAAAGCGGCAAACTGGCTGTTGGAATTACTTCCATACAACGCCCCGCCAATAGCTCCGGTTCGGGATTCCAAAGTCCTGGGTTCTAAAGTGGTTTCAACTTCAATTTCCTTTTCTACGTCAAAACCCAGTTCCTGACTTAACCTTTTTAGCACAATTTTCCGGGTTGCAGGAATCCAATTGTCCCAATCCTGGCCTTCATTCGCAGGGGCATTTACCATCACAAACCAATTCTCTCCGTAATCAGGGGCATCTTCTATTCTCTCTTTGGAGCTTATATTTAAGTAAATGGTTGGCTCATTGGGCATTTCTTTCTTCTTAAAAAGAGATTGAAACTCCTCTTTATAATCCTTCGAAAAGAAAATATTGTGTAGACCAGTTTGTTCTGTTTTCCGCTTTACACCCCAATACCATATTATCGCTGAAGTGGATTTAGGAAGTTTTAAATATTTTTCTCCAATTCCCTTCATGCCCAGCAGTTTGCTATAAGTTTGGCTTACATCTACGGCCGAAACCACCACATCTGCTTTACAAAACCCTTTTTCAGTTTCGAGGCCTATTGCCTTTCCATTTTCCGTTTTGATACCTGAAACCTTAGCATTCAAATGAATGACAACACCCAGCGATTCAGCAAGTTTGGCAATCGATTCAGAAATCTGAATCATTCCATTTTCAGGAAAAAACGCCCCAATACCGAATTCCAGATGGGGAATCATACTCATGATGGCTGGTGTCTGGTATGGGTCGGAACCATTATAAGTGGCATACCGGTTAAAAAGTTGAACCGTTTTTGGATTTTTGAAGGTCGCTTCGTTGTAGCTGTTCAGGCTTGTGCTTAGGCCCAAAGTATTGATTTTCAAATATGCTTTTAAAGCTTGTTTATTCAAAAAAGTGGATGGTTTTCTTAGGCATCGTTCTAAAAATAGTTTTCCTACTGTTTCATATTTGAATTTTCCCCTTTCCAAATATTTTTCTACCACCTTTTTTTCTTCACCGAGATGAAAATGAATTTCTTCAACTAATTTTTCTTTTTCAGCAGGTGCAATAAATTTAGTTCCATCCGGGAAAAAATACCGGCAAACTTCATCCAGCTTTTTGAAAGGAAATTTCTCTGATTTTTTACCTGCAATCCAGAACAATTCTTCTACCAAATGGGGCATTGTAAAAAGCGAAGGGCCTGCATCAAAACGATATTTATCTAATTGAAATTCAGATAGTTTACCTCCAACATACCAATTCGATTCAAAGATTGTAACTTCAAATCCCTGTAAAACCAGCCGGATTGAAACCGCCAATCCAGCCACACCGGCCCCTATTACTATTGCTTTTTTTTTCTCCATTCCAGATTTCAAATAGACACTAAAACAAGCAAAATTGTTCAGGTTTCTTATCGTTTGTTAAATCTCTAAAATCAGAAATCCAAAAAATTGCTACATAAATTGAACCGCTTACATTCGAAAGGCCTTTCAATTGTATTATACTTGCGATCCATTTCTGAGATTAACCAGATAAAATGTTAAATATTGTCTTGTTCGGACCTCCCGGTGCAGGGAAGGGTACACAATCTGCCAAACTAATAGAAACCTATCAGTTGGTTCATCTTTCTACAGGTGACCTCCTACGCTCTGAAATTGCAGGAGGAACGGAACTTGGCCTAAAAGCCAAAGGTTTGATGGATGCAGGTCTGCTGGTTCCTGACGAAGTTGTGATTGGTATGATTGACAACAAATTGGCCCAAAATCCAACTGCAAAAGGCTTCATTTTTGATGGATTTCCGCGGACGATTCCGCAAGCGCAGGCTCTGGATTCTCTTTTAACCAATAGAGGAACCGGAATTTCCGCAATGATTGCACTTGAAGTTGAGGAAAAAGAGCTGATAAGCAGACTTTTAATCCGTGGTCAATCTTCAGGTAGGACAGATGACCAAAATGAGGAGCTGATAGAAAACAGGGTAAAAGAATACAATACCAAAACGGCTCCTGTCGCTTCATTTTACAAAGAGCAAAACAAATATTTCTCAGTTTATGGCATTGGAGAAATCGAAGAGATTTTCTCAAATCTCTGCGCCATAATGGATAAGCTGAAATAACATTAGTTTTTGCAGAAGGTTTTTTAAGGGTTTTCACCTTACTCAACCTCAAATGATTGTTGTTCGCTTCCGCAAAGTTGGCTTATAACTTACAAGTACATAAGCAATCGGCTTTTCAAAAACTTATTTAAGTGTCAACCGGCATATTTGCTGGCTATTATGACGTTTACCTGAACTTTGTTTCAGGAACCCTATGAGTAGCCAGTCTGGAAAACCCTTGTTGAATTTAACCCTGCTTTATACGGTAGGAAATCTGGCTACCAGATTAATCAATTTTGGGTTGGTTTTTGTCACTACTTTTTATCTCACCAAAGAGGAAGTAGGTGATTATGATTTGTTTGTCATTTCTTTAAGTCTCCTAACGCCAATTGCAACTTTGCAACTTGCGGAGTCGGCACTTCGTTGGTTGATAGAAGATTCTTCTCCCGAAAAGGCCAAAAAAGTATTTTCCAATATCCTCATTCTGCTAACTCTTTGCCTATCGGTCATGGGTTTGGTTTTCGCGGGCCTCAAATATCTGGACTGGCTATCAAATGAATTCAAATTGTATGCCCTTGTCTTTTTTCAAAGTTATTTCATTGTTTTTCAACAGATTGTAAGGGGAATTGGTAAAAACAAACTTTTTGTTGCAAGTAGTATTTTGTACTCCTTCCTTTATGCAATCCTTGCTGTTTCCAGTCTCTATTTTACCAATACCAAAATAGATGGTTTGATTTGGGCCAACATTATCGGCTCAATTTTTACCTGTACTTATTTGTTTTTTGCAGGCGGCCTCTCCAGTTATTTTTCCATTTCAACTTTTAGTAAACATCTTTCCTTATCTCTTTTAAAGTATTCTATCCCACTTATTCCCAACACCTTGAGTTGGTGGGCAATTGCCTCTGCAAATCGATTTTTTATTCTCGCTTATTGTGGAAAAGCGGCCAATGGAATCTTCTCGATTTCACAAAAAATACCGACCATACTCCTAATCTTTACCAGCATTTTTTACCAGGCATGGCAGGAGAAATCCATCTCAATTGCTACAGATAAAAATTCCGGAAAATACCATGCAGAGGTTTTTGAATTATACATCCGCATCATGTTTACCATCACAATCGGGATTGTAACAACAAGCAGAATCCTGTTGAAATTTTTGGTAAGTCCCCAGTTTTTTGAGTCATGGAAATACACTTCCATATTATTGCTGGGTGTCATTTTCAACTCCTTATCAAGTTTTTTAGGCACAAGTTATTTGAATAAAAAAGATACCAAAGGAGCCATGTTTAGCAGCATTAGTGGAGGCGTCATTACCGTATTTTCCTCCTGGATTTTGATTCCGATTTACGGTTTATACGGGGCAGGCTTTGGAATCCTGTTTGGTTATTTTATTGTTTTTGCCATCCGGAATTATGATGCCTACAAATTTTATGGAATCAAATTTCCCTCAGGTTTGTTTCTGACTTTCATGGTTTTATTCCTGGTGTCTTCTTCTATTAACTACCTGGAAAACATGTATGTAGATTTTGCCAACATTGTCTTTTCAACAGCCATACTTTTATGGATGAACAAAAAAGTAATTACGGGCCTTCTTCAAAAATTTTTGCCAGGCCGATTAAAAACCTTCAATCCATAACATTTCAATTCAAGGTGAAGCTTTACATTTTTAGTATCATAAAATTAATCGGCAGCTTTTTTAGTTTCCGGAGACCCAAAGGTTTTAAAACAGAAAAGCCGAAAGCCGTAATTCTTTTGGTTCCTATTCATGGAAACATTGGAGACCAGGCACTTGGATTGGCAGGAAGGCGTTTTGTGGACGACAATTTTCCTGAATTTGAGGTGGTTGAAATTACCATGCCAGATTTATTCAGAGAAATCTTTCCATTGAAGCGACATCTGAAAAAAGGCGACCTTGTTTTTGTTCAGGGAGGTGGCAGTATGGGTACGCGTTACATGATTGAGGAGCTTTCACGCTGGGTTATTTTTTCTCAATTGAAAAATAATACCAGGGTTCTGTTTCCACAATCTTCAAGCTTTGATTTGACAACCTCCTGGGGGAAACGTTTTACTTCTTTTTCACAGTGGCTTTATAAAACCTATTCTAAAAATCTGATTATCTGCATCAGGGATAAATTTTCATTATCATTTATGCAGGAAAACTTTCCGGGAGTTAACTTTTATTTTTATCCGGATATCGTGCTTTATCTGGATGAATTTAAGTCAAACAAAGCCCGTTCAGGTGTCATGTATTGCTTGCGGGAGGATGTGGAAAGTCGATTTAAACCCGAAGAAAGGAGAAAACTGATGTCTGAGATTGAAAGCAAATTTGAGAACTGTGTTTCCTTTGCAACCACAATTGATGATACCTCCTTTACCATCGAAGAAGGCAGAAATGAAGTTAAAAAGCTTGTCGAAAGACTTAGTGCAGCTGAATTGGTTATAACCGACAGGCTACATGGCGTCATTTTGAGCTACATCAGCAATACCCCTGTAATGGCAATTCCAACGGTAGACCATAAGTTAACCGAGTTTTTTAACTGGATTTCAAGTTCCAAACGCTCGTTTCTGCTTGGAGAAAATCCAGACTTAAACATAGAAACCAGATTGAAATCAATCGATCATTCGGTTGACAATGAAAGCTTTAAAGAACATTTCAAACCACTTGTTGAACTAATCAGAAATCAAGTTTAAAATGTTGTTCTCTCTGGTCATACCGATTTATAATGTTGAAAAATACCTGGAACGGTGCGTGCTGAGTTTGCTGGACCAGGATTTGAAAGCAAGTGAGTATGAAATTATTCTGGTAAACGACGGGACGAAAGACAACAGTTTGGCCATAGCCGAAAAATTTGAATCAGGGAACAGAAACATCAAAATCATTTCACAGGACAATAAGGGCCTGAGTGGAGCAAGAAATACCGGACTTAAACATGCAACTGGAAAATATGTATGGTTTATTGATTCAGATGACAAGATTGTAAGCAATTGTTTAAAAGGGCTTTATGATTTCATGGAAGTTGGAAACCTGGACGTTGCACATCTTGGTTTTACCCATTTTTTCAATGACGGGTCTGAAACCGTCTATCATCCCAAATCGCATCCGGATGGGGTGGTTACCGGCGAAAAGTTTTTTAGCGAAATTCAAACGGTTCCAACTGCCTGGTCATTTGTTCATAATCGAAAAAACCTGATTGACAACAATTTAGAATTTTTTGAAGGCATCATACATGAAGACGAGGAGTTTTTGCCAAGGGTTATGTTTTTTGCAAAAAGGGTCCAGACATTGGATAAATTATTGTATGCCTATTTTGAAAATTCAAGTTCCATTATGGGTACAAAAAGTCTGAAGTCGGATTTGAATAAATGCATAGTTCTTGAGCGTTTTCAGTTTTTTATTCAAAGTCATACCTGTTCAAAACGATTTGTCAATGGCTTGAATTACAGAGCCTTTATCATTTTTCAAACCATGCTTATGCCTTCCAGTTTTTTGACGCATAGCCCAAAAGACCAGGCACTTATTCTTGAAAAACTGAAAACATCTTCTTTTTACCCGATAGCCTGGAAAGGAAGTTTTAATCCAAAGTTTATTCTATACAAAACATTGATGAACATCGACTTAAAGTTTTATACAAGTTTGAGAAAATTCATCAAATAGACATCTGACAAATGAAGATTTTATACATCACAAACAAAATAAATCCTGCGGGTGGCCTCGAAAGAGTGCTGGCCATCAAGACAAGTGCGTTGGCAGATGTATTTGGTCATGAAGTTCATATTCTGACACTTAACCAACGGGATGAGCGTGTTTTTCACGACTTTAGTTCCAAAATAACCATGCACGATTTGGTTTTGCCCCCTGGTCCTTTTGGCTATGGTTTAGGATATATAATGGGAATTCAAAAGCTGGTTTCTACCCTGAAGCCAGATTTGATTGATGTTTGCGACGATGGGCTGAAGGCTTTTTTCTTACCCTTGATTTTAGGAAGGAAGAATCCGATCGTGTATGAAAGGCATGTTTCAAAAGTAATTGAATACAATTCCTTAAATACCAGCTTTTTAAAAAAGGCAATCATTCAGGTGAAATTTGCCTTGATGGATTTCCTGGCCAGATATTTTACACGCTTTGTAGTTTTGACCAATGGAAATGTGGGAGAATGGGATTTGCCAAATCTGGTTGTTATGCCAAATCCATTAACATTTTTTCCAGAACGGGTTTCAAATTTGCAAAGCAAAAAAGCCATAGCTGTCGGCAGGCACGCTTTTCAAAAAGGTTTTGATTTGCTTTTAAAGTCCTGGAAGCCTGTGGTTGAAAAGCATCCGGACTGGCATTTGGATATTTATGGTAAAGAAGACCCGGAAGTTGGTTTGAAAAAGTTGGCCGAAAATCTCAAAATCTCAGACCATGTTTCATTTTTTGAACCCGTAAAGGCAATTGAAGAAAAATACCTGGAAAGCAGTTTTTATATTTTATCCTCCAGATTTGAAGGCTTTGGAATGGTTTTAACTGAAGCCATGGCTTGTGGCGTACCATGTGTTTCATTCGATTGCCCCTGTGGGCCGGCAGATATCATTCAAAATGGTGCTGATGGGCTTTTGGTTCCCGATGGAAATGTGGAGGAATTAACCAAAAATATCATCTATATGATTGAAAATGAGGAATCCAGAAAAGCAATGGGAAAACTGGCCAGACAAAATGTGGGCCGATTTTCAAAAGACGGGATAGTGAACCAATGGGATGTTTTGTTTCGCTCTTTAACCAAATCTGACGATTAAAATGGGAGAATTAATTCCAGCCATTTTATACCATAAAGTGTACTACAATGTCCTTTTGCTGGTGTTGGTATTGATGCTCATTCACACGCTCACATTAGAGCAAACTACCTCCCGAAGCATTGCAGCCATGAATTTTCTTGGCTATGTTTTGTTTTTTCTGGTCATGGTTTTTATTGGTCTCAGGCCCAATGATTCAGTTTTTACGGATATGCCTTTGTACTCAGCCGTGTTTCAAAGTTATCAACTTGGCAAACCGCTGGAGATAACTGAAGATAAGGGTTTTCTGATTCTAAATGAGTATTGTGCAGAGTTAATGGGTCTGGAAGGATACTATTTTACTGTCGCCTGTATTTATATTTTGCCCCTTTTTATTGCAACGAAACGGTGGTATGGAAAATATTGGCCTTATGGTTTTGCGATGATTACTTTTTCCATTTCTTTTTTTGCCTATGGAACCAACACCATTCGAAACGGAATGGCAACTTCGATTTTTATGCTGGCCATTTCTTTTTATGACAGAAAAGTAGTGATGATTCTTTTGCTTTACCTATGCACATTTTTTCACAAAAGTTTATTGCTTCCCATAGCGGCTTTCCTGGCTGCCAATATTTTCCCAAAGCCCAGGGTTTATCTGGCTTTTTGGATTGCTTGTATTTTTCTATCGCTCATGTTTTCAGGATATTGGGAAAGCCTTTTTGCTAATTTAGGGTTTGGGGATGAGCGAACCAGCTACCTTACCACCAAAGCCGACCCAAAAGAATTTAGAAGCGTTGGTTTCCGTTGGGATTTTTTGTTGTACAGTTCCATGGGAGTAATTTCAGGTTGGTATTTTATCTTCAAACGGAATTTCGAGGATAAATTTTACAATATTTTCTATAGTACCTACTTGATTGCCAATGGTTTCTGGATCCTTGTCATCCGTGCAAATTTCTCAGACCGGTTTTCTTATCTTTCCTGGTTTATGCTTGGCAGTGTCATTATTTATCCCATTTGCATCGAAACTTTAACCAGAAGTCAGAACCGCGTTGCCAGTGGAATCATGTTTGGATATTTTGCATTTACCTATCTTGTTAATTTCATCTATCTCAAGTAATGCCATTGCTTTCCATCATAGTTCCGGTTTACAATGTAGAAAAGTACATTTCTACCTGTCTGCTTTCTATTTTGGAAAACGATTTGGATGCCTCTGATTTTGAATTAATTGTGGTGGACGACGGTAGCCCTGACAAGAGCATGGATATAGTGCGGGCTTTGGCTGAAAAATGGTCCAACATTCAGGTTTTTACACAGAAAAATACCGGGATAAGTGGTGCCAGAAATTCAGGAATTCGGTTGGCCAAAGGAAAGTACATTTTGTTTGTAGATTCCGATGATTGGCTAAAACCAAATACTTTGAAAAAACTGGTCCAACTTTCTGAAAAGTACAACCTCGATATTCTGGAATTTGGGATTCAAAAGGTTAACAATGAACTTGTTATTGAAGGGGAATTTTCGATTCAAAGGCAGACAGAAGTTTTCTCTGGTGTGGAGTATTACAAAAATGTGCGTTATGTAAATTCTGTTTTCAATAAGATTTATAGGAGGGATTTGGTCATCAATCACCAGCTTTTCTTTATAGAGAAAATTTATGTGGAAGATTTTGAGTTTAATACAAGGGCATTGCTTGTCGCTAAAAATGTGATGGCCATTCCAGACCTGATTTATCAATACCGGCAATCCCCCGACTCCATCACCAGAACAAAAGACAAAGCCAAGAAAACGAAAATGATTGAGGACCATACAATTGTAGTAAAGGAAACCCACAAACTGCTAGGTCTTTCAAAAACGGAAAACGAAATAGGTTTTTTGAGTGAGCGGATTTCATTTCTGGTAGTTTCTATTTTCTATCTGATGCTGAAAAATGGGTTTTCTTATCAGGAAATGAAATTAAAGAAAAAGCAGCTAATTGAGGAAGGGCTTTTTTTGATTGCAAACCCGATTCATCAAAGAGATAAAAATTTGTTCCGGAAAATATTACTCAAAAACTTTTCTCTATTGGCAATTCTAAATAAAGTTACAAAAAACCTGATTTCATAAATATGACTATCGCCAGAAAGTCCATTTGTTTTGTAGTAGCAGCACCAATGACTGCCACAGCATTTCTCTTAAACCACTTCGAAGTTTTGGCGCAGAAATTTGACATTTACCTCGTCGCAAATTTTGAAGGCGTTAATTCTGATCTAAAAGAGAATCCAAATTTGAAAGCTATATATAGCATTGGAATTCAGCGGGATATTCACTTGGTTAAAGACTTCCATGCATTATTGGGTTTAAAGGAATATTTTAAAAAGGAAAAATTTGATTTTGTTTTTACCGTTACACCAAAGGCTGGGTTTTTAGGTATTCTAGCGGCCTACCTTGCTGGAATTCAATATCGGCTCCACATATTTACGGGTCAGGTTTGGCACACCCAATCCGGTTTATTCAAGCAAATTTTAAAAGGGATAGATCAAATTACTTTTAAGCTTTCAACCCAGGTTTTGGTGGATGGATTTGCCCAGCAGGAATACTTGATTGAAAATGGAGTAATAACAAAGGAACGGTCATCTGTTCTGGGAAAAGGCTCAATTTCGGGTGTTAATTCAGATCGTTTTATTCTCAATCCTGAAGTGAGGATGCACCTGAGAACTCAATTGGGATATAAAAATGACGATGTCGTTTTTATGTTTCTGGGTCGATTGAATATTGACAAAGGTGTGCTCGATCTGGCCAAGGCTTTCCATAATATTCAAAATGAATTTTCAAATGTGAGGCTTTTGCTTGTCGGTTATGATGAGGAAAATCTTATGCCAATTGTAAAGTCAATAACTAACAATTCTGAAAAGGTTCATTTTTTTGGCCCTACGCCCAGGCCAAATGAATTGCTTTTAGCCTCAGATGTATTTTGCCTGCCAAGCCATCGGGAGGGCTTTGGAACAAGTGTCATTGAAGCATCATTGCTGGAGTTGCCAATATTGTGTAGTGATACCTATGGTTTAAGGGAAACCATCATCGAAAACGAGACAGGCATCAGACATAGAACCGGGGATATCGGTTCCATAACAGAGGGCATGCGAAACCTGGTTTCTAATTTCGAAAATAGAAAGAAAATGGGTATTGCAGGTCGGCAGTATGTTTTAGACCATTTTACGGCCAAAGCCATTTCCAATGAATGGTTGACGTTTTTTAAAAAAATGATTTAGCCTTAAACCGGGATTTGTCGTTAGTACTTCGTTACGAGAGGCTAAAGTGCAAAAAATCAGCACCTTTTAAGTGCTACGTATACAAAAGAAAAGGTGGCAAAGCCTCTGATTTGAAATAATTCAGACTCGGAGTAGATTTCCTAATGGCAATTCCGGGTTAAATTAAACAAAGATTTTCCGGTCCTTATTTCCGGTCCGAAAGGAGTAGGTTAACGTTTTTATTAGACCCAAAGCTCGTAACAAAGCTTATTTGGG
>JAIXQU010000105.1 GCA_027485575.1 Cytophagaceae bacterium | reverse complement strand
TTGTATTTGTCATCTCCACGGCTGTCTGTGTGTGAACTTAACTCAATTGAGATTGTTGGGTTATCCTGAAGGAACATTACAATCTTATCAAGCTCTAAAGCAGCATCTGGACGGATATCCCACTTGTCATAATCATAGTTGATGTTCTCAACCACAAAAGTCTGTTGCAACTTGATTTTATCAAGAACCAATTTGTGGTTCAAATCAATATTGGTTTCCTTGGCCGTTAAGTCTTCATATGCTGGAGATTTTCCGATTGTGGAGAATGGGTCTCTTTTGGTATAATATTGCTCCTTTTCTACATAGAAAACATAATTCTTAGAAGGTTCCATTGGAAAGGTGAAATTACCTTCAGCATCTGTGGTTGTCTCAGCTACTACGGCACCTTTGTCATCCAATAATTTTATTGGCATTCCACTTGCAATGGATTCTACTCCTTTATCATCTTTAGAAAATGCCTGACCTTTGGCAGTGAATTTTACAGTTCTAGGGTCATTTTTGCCATCTCTAAAATAATAAATATCATCATCTCCTTTTCCACCTGCTCTGTTAGAAGAAAAATAACCTTCATTCTGACTTTTTAAGGTTAAACCAAAGTCATCACTTACAGTATTTATATCGCCCAAATTCTCGACTACGGTTGTTTCTCCTTTTTTAGTAGCTACGAATAAATCTAACCCACCAAATGAAGGGTGCCCATCCGATGAAAAATAAAGTTTACCGTCTTCGGTAATCATCGGGAATGACTCGTCACCTGCGGTATTAATATTTTCCCCAAGGTTTGAGACTTTTCCCCATTTACCATTTTCATCCATTTTGGTTCTGTATAGATCCAGTCCGCCTTTACCTCCTTTCCGGTTTGATGCGAAGTACAAGGTCTTTCCATCTGGGGAAAGAGATGGAGCTCCGTTCCAATATTCAACATCATTAACACCCGCAAGTAATTCAGGTGCAGACCAGGCTGTACCATTATTTCTGCTCATGTACAAGCAAACTTCTTTGTGCGTTTTACGACTTCCATCATTGCTTCTTGCAAAAATCATTGTTTTGCCATCTTTAGAAATGGTTGGTGAAGCCTCGTGTTGTGCTAAAGTATTTATGCCGGCAACTTCCTGAACGGCAGTTGCATCTCCACCTACTTTGTAAGCAAAAATATTCGAAAAAGGTGTTCCTGTGGCTCCATAGATGGCAGATGTGCCTCTTGTTGAAGCAAAATACAAATCATTTTCCTGGATGAAAGGACCAAACTCAGAGGAAGCGGTATTTACCGCCTCAAGGTTGGATATTTCATACCAGAATTTTTTCTTTTTGATTTCAGAGATTTTATTCAGATTATCTACTTCCCTTTTAACTCTATCCACTCTTGCTGGTTTTCCACCATTGCTTGCATAGTCCTGAAATCCTTTTTTGGCTTCATCATAATTTCCTGCAGCTTTCAATGCAAATGGATAGTAAAATAATATACTATCTGCTTTGTTATTTGCTTCCAGGGCTGCCTTGTAAAATGGCGCTGCTTCGGACAATCTGTTTGAGAGACGGTAACATTCACCTATCTGGGCATTAATATATGCCTTGTTTCCACCACCTTCAAGAGCTTTTTTATACTCTATCATTGCGGCTTCATATTCGCCTTTTTGTTTAAATTTTTTGTCGGCTGATTTGGTATCATTGCCAGCATAAGCCCTAAAGGCCAGCATAATGATGGTAATTCCGAGGTAAGCGGCTTGTTTCATAATCTTGGTTCGCACAATTTAGGCCGCAAAGTATCTTTTTCTTAGTTCTTACCAAAAAAATACATTGCAAAATTTGTTTTCTTTTTTAAAATCTTAGTAAGGTTCTAAATTGTTCCAGCGGTTTACCCCAAATATTTTGAAATTCTTTTTTTGTAGTAATCCACATTGGAAATAGCTGTAATTTAGGGTTTTGAAATTGAGAGTTGGCTAATTCTTTAAGTTCAGATTTGTTTAAAAGTTCAATTTTTCCATTCGTTTTTACCCAAAATTTTGTGATATCACCAAGTTTGAAATTATGAGAATCTTTTAAAGAATTTACAAAATGGTACAGCTTGTCTTTGCTGCAACCGCTGGGATTTGAAATAGAAGGGTCAACTGAAAAAATCAAAATGCGGTCTTCTTCTATCCAAAATTGAGTTGATAGTTCTTCACCATGAGATTTCCATTGTTTCAAAAAGTCTGTACAAAGTTTTGAAATAATATTTTTGTCTGTCTCTGATATTGTGTTTTCAAAAGGAAAGATGTAAAGTAAATCCTCAATCTGGGAGGTCTCTGTATTTGACATATTTTTTTACCTGATTTCTAAACGACAAAGTTAGATTTAGTCAGAATTAAAACCTACCTTCTGAACAAACGGTTAACCGGTAAAATTTTAATTTGCCGTTAGTATACAGCTGAATGGGGTAGAATTACGCCGTCAATAACGTGAATTGTAATTTCTCCTTTTGAATAATTGGGTTCCACCATTCTCATTTTTCTATTATTCTGGTCTACAAAAATGATTGTTTTCTGTTGGTCGAGATAGGCTTTGATCTGAAAGCCGGCAACTGTTGTAAAATAGGTTTTTCCGTCACCTTTTTCAATCAGGGTTTTAATTTGTTTTTCCGAAAATTTCCCTTCCAATGTGTGGTAAGAAATCAGGTCATTTAATTCATCCTTATGATCCGGATTGATAAGGTAGTCGATGGTTTGAATCGGAAGCCTTTTGAAGGCTTTATTGTTTGGGGCTAAAATGGTGTATTCTTTTTTCTGATCGACGGCTTCATAATTTCTTGTAGCTTCTACCAGTTGCTCTACGGAAGCAAGTTTGTGTGCTTCTTCTGCTTTGATCATTTTAAAAGTAGCCTCATCAGAAGTTTTAAACTGTGCTTGTCCATACAGATTTACGCAGGCTAAGAAATTGCTTAGCGTAAGTATCCAAAGGGTTTTCATAGAAATTTAAATTAATCTTTCAATCCAAATTTGTTTTTTGTTTGTTCCTCGAAGCCACCATTTGTTCTAAGGTTTTTTTTGACTTAGGCGCAAAGACAATGGCTTTGATTATTTCCTTATCCTTTTGGTTTAAAACCTTATAGAATCCTTCATATTGCCAAAGGCATTTTGCAATCCCCGCCTTTATATAATGCGATAACTTAGGCTTCAAAAGGTCAAATTCTTTTTTTGTTATTTCACTTCCATAGCTTTCCAGATGTTGAAACAAAAAGTCCATTTCTTTTGGGCTAAGTTCAAATTCCGATAAATATGGCTCCAGGCCGCTTTTTCCTATAAACTGTTTGTTCTTAATAAAATACTTTAAAATAAAGGCATTTAAGATGGGTTTATCTACAAGTTTAGAAACCCATTCAGTTTGAAACAGGCTGTCTTTGGACGCAAAAACATCAGGAATAATACCTCCCCCGCCATATACTTTTCTTCCTAACCTTGTTTTAAAGACTGGCCTGCCAGATGTTTTTATACTGTCTTTATGAAACAGTTCTCCATTCGAAATTCTTGTATCAAATTCTCTGAAGTAAGCATTCCTTTTCTTCCTTTGAAACCCTTTTTGAATACATCTGCCACTTGGGGTAAAATACCTTGAAATGGTAAGCCGGACTTCAGATCCATCTGTTAAAGTGATAGGCGCCTGAACCAGGCCCTTTCCGAATGATCGTCTTCCAACAACCAAAGCTCTGTCATTATCCTGAAGTGCACCGGTAACTATTTCCGCTGCGGAGGCAGAATTCTCATTTATCAAAACAACCAGGTTACCACTTTCGAATAATCCGGAAGAAGAGGCAAAAGTTCTTGCATTATGTTCAGGGTTTCTCCCTTCGGTGTATACAATTAACTGGTTTTCACTTAGAAATTCATCGGCTACTTTTATGGCTGCTGAAACATAACCCCCGGAATTGTCCCTTAAATCAAGAATCAGACTTTTTGCACCTTTCGAAATAAGTTCCATAAGGGCCTCTCTCATTTCATGGCTAGTATTTTGGGTAAAACGGCTGCATTTGATATATCCCAAACCGGGTTCAGGCAAGTCTACAAAGTCTAAAGACTTACTCTGAATTCTGTCCCTGATGATGTTTAAATTTACCAACCCCTTATGGTTTTGCCTCATTACCTGCACGTTTACCGGCGTTCCTTTTGGACCTCTCACCAAATTTGTAAGTTCAAGGTGGGAGATATCTACACCAGAAACTGGGACTTTATTCACGGTTAATATTTTGTCACCTGACTGCAAACCAACTTTTGAGGAGGGACTACCAGCCATTACACTGGATACCCAAATCGTATCTTCAATAAATTGAAATTCGGCTCCTATTCCTTCAAAATTGCTTTCCAGCTGGATTGAACCAGAAAAAACACCTTTTTTTGAAATGTAGTAAGAATGAGGGTCGAGCTCTTCCACCATGGATTCCAATGCAGCATCAGCAAGTGAATCCGTATTGGTAACCTCAATATAATCTGTTTGAATAAGACTTAATAACTCCCTAAATTTTATTGAGTTAATCAATATCAGGTCTTCTTCTTTGCTCCTGTTTTTTCCAATCCAAACTGTTCCCAACACTATTCCTAAACCTCCGAACAGGAGGGCAGTGAAAAGCAGTTGCTTTAAATAGGTTGGTCCTCTTGAAAACATACCAGGTAACTTTGTTATTTGAAAATCAGGAATATTGAAAACCGTATTTTTAAAAAACTAAATTTTTCAAAGTAAAACTTCAAAAATTTGCTTGGAATGTCTTCCCTAAGTTTTTGAAAATGAGTTCTTTTATCCCCTTTTAACAAAGATAATAAAATCCAGTTGATTAATATAACTTTTGGAGGATTGTTTTGGATAGTTCTAATTTTATAATGTAAGCCGAATTGCAGGAAGTGGATACAGGCTTTCAATATTATTATTTTTCCGTCTTCAAATTACAGGCATCTTTCCAGTATTAATTTTTTTTGGGAGAGAAAGTATATCCTACATTTGAATCAAAATCAATATTTTATCAGACACAACCAAATAATGGAAAATAGCACTACTGAAAAAGGGACTCCAAATTTGTATCTTTTGCCTGTTCCCATTTCAGAAAGCGAAAATCCAGACTGGATAGGAGGGAGCTATCATTCTATTTTGAAAAGTGTAAACCTGATTTTTGTTGAAAATATTAGAACGACCAGAAGATTTATTTCTGCCCTTAAATTGGGAATTAATATAGATTCTATTCAATTTGAAGAACTTGATAAAAATACGGATATCTCTGAAATTCAAAGGTTTATAAAGCTAATTATTGACAATGGAAATGGAATTATTATGTCAGAATCGGGGTGTCCCGGGATTGCAGATCCAGGTGCTTTACTTGTAAATCTGGCCCACAAAAAAGCCATTAATATTATACCGGTGGTTGGTCCATCTTCCATAATACTGGCTTTAATGGGGGCAGGGCTTTCTGGCCAATGTTTTGCTTTTCATGGTTATCTTCCCATTGAAAAAAAGGAAAGGGAATTGAAGATAAGGGAACTTGAAATTGAATCTTTGTTAAAAAGACAAACCCAGATTTTTATTGAAACACCTTATAGAAATTCAAACCTTTGGAATTCACTTTTAAGTGTATTGAAACCTGAAACTCAGTTGGCATTTGCCACAGATGTTTTGGGTAAAGCTCAAAAAATTAAGAAGTTAAATGTTCAGGAATGGCTCAAAGTTCCAGCCTTGGTTTGGGAGAAGCTTCCAACAGTCTTTTTGTTTCAGGCATGAAGTTTTGAGCATTTTTAATTGATTTTTACTTTTAATTTTTGATAAAGTCTGGTTTCATTCAAGCATAATTCTATTTTTGCGCCTCAATTTTAAATTTTTAGATATTTAATGCCGTATTTATTCACGTCTGAATCTGTTTCCGAAGGCCATCCGGATAAAGTGGCCGATCAAATTTCTGATGGAGTTCTGGATGCAATGCTCAGCCAGGATCCGGATAGTAGGGTTGCCTGTGAAACTTTAGTTACTACCGGTCTCGTGGTTTTGGCGGGAGAAATAACCACAAAAGCCTACGTTGATGTTCAGGAAGTTGCAAGAAAGGCAATTGAGAAAATCGGTTACAACAGTGATGAATACATGTTTGATGCAAAATCCTGTGCGGTAATATCTGCCTTGCACTCTCAATCACCAGATATTGCCCAGGGCGTAAATGAAGGAGAAGGTTCCTTCAAAGAGCAGGGTGCTGGAGACCAAGGAATGATGTTCGGATATGCATCAATTGAAACGGATAATTTAATGCCATTGACACTTGAGCTTTCACATCTTTTGGTGAAAGAATTGGCTGCCATCAGGAAAGAAGGAAAAGTTATGACTTACCTTAGACCAGATGCCAAATCGCAGGTTACCATTGAATATTCAGATGACAACAAGCCAGTTAGAATAGATGCAATAGTAGTGAGTACCCAACATGATGATTTTGAAAAACCTTCGGATTCTTCAAGAGCTTCAAAGGAAATATCTGATAAAAAAATGACAGATAAAATTGCTGCAGATATTCATACTTACTTGATTCCAAGGGTAAAATCTAAATTACCTGAAAGAGTAGTTGGATTATTTAACGAGGGAATAAAATATTATATAAATCCAACCGGTGTTTTTATCATTGGTGGGCCACATGGAGATAGCGGATTAACAGGTCGAAAAATTATTGTTGATACCTTTGGCGGAAGAGGCGCCCATGGTGGCGGTGCATTCTCAGGAAAAGATCCTTCCAAAGTGGATAGGTCGGCTGCCTATGCTGCAAGGCATTTGGCTAAGAATCTGGTTGCTGCCGGTGTTTCAGAACAAGCTCTGGTTCAGGTTTCTTATGCAATTGGTGTTGCAGAACCAGTGTCTATCAATGTAAATACATATGGCACTTGCCGAATTGGCCTATCTGACGGTGAACTTTCCGGACGAATTGAAAAGAAGTTTAAAAACGATTTCAAACCTAAGGCTATCATTGACAGATTTGGGTTAAAAAATCCAATATACTCTGAAACTGCTGCTTATGGACACATGGGCCGGGAGAGTTTTGAAAAGGATGTTGAAGTGAACTATGTAACTGTGTCTGAAGTAAACGGAGTGAAAACCGAAGTCAGAACCACAACTAATAAAAAACTAACCTTTTTTGGTTGGGAGAAACTTGATTGGGTTGGCGATATCAAAAAGGAATTTTCTTTATAAACAGAAATGTTTAGCAGCTTTTTAATTTAAGATGAAAAAAAAGACCCGGTTTGCCCCGGGTCTTTTTTTTTACCTACTTAGTGACTGTTGCCACCTCCAGGAATCAGCCAGCCCATCTTCAAGGGTTAATTTGGTTTTCCAACCCAATAGTTTATCTGCTTTTTCAGTTGAGGCAAAAACCTTTTCCACATCACCTGGTCTTCTGTCTATAATTTCATAATTAAGTTTAAGGCCGGAAACCTTTTCAAAAGTCTGGACTACTTCTAAAACAGAACTACCTTTTCCTGTTCCAAGATTGACCCAATCATAAAAACTTGGGGATTCATTTTTTATGAGAAATTGTAAGGCATTTACATGGGCCTTGGCAATATCAACAACATGAATATAATCTCTGATACAAGTGCCATCCGGGGTATTGTAATCGTTTCCAAAAATGGAAATTTTTTCCCTCCATCCTGCTGCAGATTGAACTACAAATGGCACCAGATTTCCAGGCACTCCCTTTGGTAATTCTCCGATTTTTCCTGAAGGATGCGCTCCAATGGGATTAAAATACCTCAGACTTAAAGCCTTTATTGGTAGTTTTGAATTTACTGAATCTCTTAAAATTTCTTCGCAAATCTGCTTTGTATTTCCATATGGAGATTCAGCTATTTTGATAGGTGCTGTCTCCGAAACAGGAAGTTCATCAGGCTGCCCATAAACAGTGCAGGATGAGGAAAAGACAATATTCGCAATATTGGCCATTGCACTTTCCTCCAAAATATTGATTAAAGAGCCTATGTTGTTTTTATAATATTTTAAAGGTTTGGCAACTGATTCACCAACCGCCTTATTTGCAGCAAAATGAATGACACCAATTATATCTCTTTCGCCTTGAA
Organism: Cytophagaceae bacterium; assembly: GCA_027485575.1. Taxonomy (GTDB): domain Bacteria; phylum Bacteroidota; class Bacteroidia; order Cytophagales; family Flexibacteraceae; genus CAMDMI01. Next base: position 17,098 of record JAIXQU010000105.1, on the reverse strand, counting down.
ATATTTTTTTTAGTGCAGATTTATCATTGCAGTCTTCTTCATAAAATTTAGGTTTAAATCCTAAAATGGAGGTAAGTCCGTCCAATACACTCAGCTGTGAATTATCCAGATTGTCCATAATAATAGGAGTGAATCCGGCATTAAATAATTCCACTACTGTATGAGAACCAATAAAGCCCATACCTCCGGTAACTAAAATTTTCATATTTTACTCAATTATTAACTTTTGGCAATTCCAATCGCCATTTGTTGCTATCCATCTGGCTGTATAAAAGCCAGGATTCAGGTTGAAATTTATCTCTTGCATTGGTGTCCCATCCTCAAGCTTATAAACAACCTGGCCAAGATGGTTGAATATTCTCAGGTGCTTGAAGCTTTCCTTATTTTGAATCAAAGCCTTGGCAGGGTTTGGGAAAAATGGGGAACTTGACTTTGACAATCTATCTTTTACAGAAACTGGTTTTTCAATGCCAAAAATGGGACGAATCATCAAAGGGAAATTATCTGGTCTTTCCAGCCAATCTTCATTTACCTTATACAATAGCGGAAACGGGCTTTTGGAATTTATATCTACACCAATCCTGACTTCATTTCCATTGTCAACTGTTCCTTGCTCCCAACCGATATAAAAATGTTTGCCTCCTTCCAAAATTCTCTGATTTAAAGGTCTGATTCTTAAAGAGTAAAAGTCGAATTTGTTGGAAGAATCATTGGTTGGTAATATTACCGGAAGTCTGAAAATTACTTTTTCATTTTTTGTTCCGGCTTCAATAGATTCATAAAGAATCAATGTGAAACTGACAATATCCTGAAAGGTAAAGGGTCGCCGTGGGAAATGTAGTGCTATGTCTGTTAAGGTATCTGTTTGAGGCAGATAAAACTTAACTGCACCTCTCGACAGGGAATTCCCGACCAATAAGGAAAGTTCGGCTGAACCATCATCATAAGCCATTACTGTTGAGAGATTTAGGGACGCCAATAAGGTGTCATTTCCTTGAAACTCATTTCCCTGGGCTGCATTTAGTCCAAAGCCATATTGTAGGTTGGAAAACTCGTTGATAGCCTCAAGGTTACTTTTAAATTTGGAAACTGGAATCGCTAGTTTTTTTCGGGTCACTCCTGGATCAAATGGATTTTCAAGTCCATTCAATTCATCGTTTTGGAAGGTGGCAAGTGTTTTTACTGTATCAGGAATTTGAGATCGTAGGTAGAAAGTTGCACTTGCCGGAGTTATCGAAGAATTAAAACTTATGGCTTCACCAAGGATGGAATCTCCAAAAATGTTGATGTTATTGGCAAGACAATATTTAAATTGTGAGAGGGGAAATGCAGAATAATCCTTAAGTAAACGCCCGGGAAGTCTGGAAATTGCATAATCCGAAAGAAGTGAATCCCCCGGTGGGTTGGACGAATCTAACCGGACATAATCAAGATTCCAGATGTCAAAATTTCCTGTTTGTTCTCCAAAATTTATAAATCGGAATTGAAACCCTTTGTGTTTCAATGAGTCGTTAATGGGTATGGAAACATATCTGAATGGAACAGACTGGGTGTTTGATTCTCCCTTTACATTCCAAACAGATTTCCAGAATCCTTTAGATGATTTAAATTGTAAAACCAGAGAGTCTGTTTCATTGGGTTTTATTTCAACAGCCAGACTTCCAGGCTGATAATAATAGGAAAGATATAAATTCTCAGAAAGACCAGCTAAATCAATCCTGACACTTGAGAGGGTGTCACAAGCTCCATTTTTACTTCCTGTGGTAGAAGTATTGTAAGGCAGTCCACTGGAATTGAGCCCATCAAAAGAAGCAACGCCAATTGTTATTGGGTTAAAAGCATAGGTATTGTTAATGAAAACACCTGAATTTTTTTCCCATAACCTGCTTTCTGCTTTTGTGTGGTCCATCATGATCTGTAAAATCCTTCCGTTGGAGCTTCCGATAAATCCCCTGAATTCATTGACCATATCCAAACATTGCAGGTCATCTTCTAAACCGGATTTAACTGAAGCCCAATTATTCCCCTTGTCGCCAGAGAATAATATAGTTCCGCTTTGTCCTACAGCCCAACATATGTTAATGTTAATGTCTGCCACATCTACATCCAGTAAATTTTGGGTCGAAGAATTTTTGCACTTAAACCAGCTTTTACCACTATTTAATGTCTTATAAATAATTCCTCCATTGCCTACCGCCAAGCCGAAAATGCCATCCAGCATTTTTACTTTGTTAAAATTAAATGCGGTATCTGATTTAAATTCAAGGATTTCCCAACTTTCTCCTGCATTACTGGTAAAGGCTAATTTGCCTGAGTCACCTGCGGCAACCGCATCATTGGCATTTGCCCAACCCACCGACCTGGCATAAAAAGCAGGGTTTGTAGCCCCAGCATTCCAGTTTTCACCGTCTGTCGTGTAAAATATTTTTCCCAAAGAGTCCACTAAAAGTCCCTTTTGGCTTGAAAAGAATGATACATCTTTTAACGCGGCGTTCGGCCTTTGAGAGGGTGAGGTTTTAGGGGTCCAGGTAATTCCATTGTCAGTCGTTTTCGCCAAATAACCCTTGGTTCCACAAATCCATCCATTATCTCCGTTACCTATGAATGTTGCTGATAAATAGGTTCTGGTTTCATTATTTTCTATTTTTTCCCATGAACGGCCTCTGCTTGTGGTCTTTAGATTTAATCCTTCACTTCCAAATGCACGGGCCGTTTGATTGGAGAAAAAACCTATCCAATAAATGGGTTTAGCGAAATAAAATTTGCTGGGAACCCAGGTTAAATCACCATTTGAAAAATCATCAAAGAATGGAAATGAGATTGTATCTGAAGTGGTAGTTTTAGTTAGATACTCCCTTCTTGTCCTCTTTTTTTCGAGGTCGTTTTTTGTATCGTATTGAACCGGATTGATTTCCAGGTTTTGATAAAAGTTTTGGCCAGAAAGATTCTTTGACAATAAAAATGCAAAGAGAATATTAAATGTTATCGATAGTTTTTGTTTCATGGGCTTAACTCCATTTAATCTATTACCTCAATATTTTCATTTTCTTTGCCTGATACCCAGATATCTATCATATCACCTTCCCTGATTTTACTTCCCGGCTCTGGTTTTTGTCTGATAATTGAGTTTGGAGCAGTTCCGGCTTTTTCTTCATAAATAACTGTTCCTTTCTGCAGATTGGAGCCTTGCAATAGTTCAAGCGCTTCATCCAATGGCATTCCTGCCAAATCAGGAACATCCAATTCACGGTTACTTAAACCGTCACCAACCATCAGATCGATTTTTGTTCCTTTTGCAACTAATTCTCCTTCTGGAATTTCCCGACCATTTATGCTTTGCTTTAATACAGCATTAAGTTGTAAATCAGGGACGTAGTTTATTTCTCCAAGTAGCAATCCAAAACTTTCAAGTTCTCTTTGGGCATTTATAAAAGACCTGTCTTTCAGATTTGGCATTTTTACCAAAGGTGGATTTTTAGAATTAATGGAAACATAGATTTTTCTGTTCTGTTTCACTTTGGAACCAGGGAGAGGATATTGTTGAAAAACCAGAAATGGCTGAACACCTGCATTATAGGTGCTGTCATCTATTTGAATTTCCAGATTTCTTTCACTCAAAAATTCTTCGAGTTTGTCTTTGTGCATTCCCTGGAGGTTTGGCACAGTGATTGTTTCGCCATGATTTGTGGTGTAAGGCAGATATATTTTGAAAAAAGCTACCACCAAAATGCTTCCGGAAAGCAAGGCAATTAAAATGTGAAGGAAGATATCTCTTTTGTTTTCAGCTCTAAAAAAGTGAAGCATGTGTTAATTTCAATGATTTTGTGGAAATCCAAATCTTGATTTTTGTTCCAGAAAGGATTGCAAAATTAGGGTTGCGCTTAATTTATCCGTATTTTCCTTTATTTCTCTGTCTTTTTTTTTCATTCCCCCCTCAACCATTGCTTTCCTTGCCATAGAAGAAGTAAAACGCTCATCGATTTGAAATATTTTTAGCAAGGGGTATTTTTTTTTTAATTTTTTGAAAACATCATCTGCTTTTTTCGTCCCGTCAGTATTTTCGTTTTTTAAATTTTTAGGTAGTCCAAGGACGATAGACTCCAGATTTCGTTCTTTGAGCAGAAGGTCTATTTCTTTTATAATATTATGAGATTCAACTGTTTGTAAAGGAAAGGCAAATATATGATTTTCGTCCGATATAGCCATACCAGTTCTTTTCCCTCCGATATCAAGGGCCAGAATGAGCCCCATTAATTTAAAGTTCGTATTTGGTCCAGACGCCACCTAACTTCATTCTCCAATCGCAAAGCTTTTGGGAAAAGCAAAGAATTTTCAATTAAGGCATGTTGTTTTAATTGAATTTCAAAGTCGTTTAGTTCTCTATAAAGAATGAAAGTAAACAAGTCAGCATCTTCCGGAAGATTATAGTTGCCAGTGAGTAATCTGATTCCTGCCAGTTCATTGTCATGTGCCTCATGATGCATTGAAAATGTACGTATTCCTTTGGTTTTCAACATAAAATAAAGCTTGCCAGGATTTGAAATTTGCAAAGTAGCATCTAATAAATATTGAATATAACCAAACAGGTTGTCTTCTTCCTCGTAAATATGTTTGATAAAATCTTCAGCAAAAATTGGGAAAACCAACTTGAGGTCCTTTGCAATTTCTGGATTGAAAAACTTATTTTCATCCATTTCTACAATGGTTTGAAATAAGAAGGGAAGCTTTTGCTTTATGTACAATTGATGGCTATGTCGGAGCAGGGATACTAAAATTTCAATCGGATAATTTGAAAGCTGGGTGAGGTCAAACTCCTGATTTTTTCTAAGTAGTTCAAAGTGTTGGTAAACTTTTGCTGGATCTATCCCTTTTTCTTTGCACACTTGGTCAAGGGTTTTATCTGCCTCCTGGTAATATCTGATTCCCATCTGGTGCAACATCTCTGCCAGCTGGGAGTTTTCTTTTACTAAAGTGCCAATTGATGGGAAGAGTTCCATAACGAAGGGCAAGGTATAAAAAAAACATAGATGAATCGAATCCCTTGCAATATCTTTTCTTTCTTAAAATTATTTAGGATATGATGACACCCATTGGTTTTTTTTTATCAAAAATCTCCATGGTCTTTTTGCGTCTTCTTTTGCATATTCCACACCTATCCGGGTTGTTTCCAATATCTCAAATGGATTAGGATTTGCTTCTTCCATCATCCAAATTTCCTTTTCCCCTGTCAAAGAAAATTCATTGTGCGACCTTGTAATGCCCAATGCCTGACTGCAACAAGCTGGTCCGGAAGAAATTTTGGTTGAGTATTTAACCAATTTTCTCCTTGCCATCATTTGGTTTATTCCGAGTATGGGTTCAATGGACCGAATCAATACTGCATCCGGTATTCCCTCGGGGCCTGTTACAACGTTGAAAAGATTATGCAATCCATAACACAGATAAACATAGGTATGTCCGCCCTCAAGAAACATGGTTTTTGTTCGTTTGGTCAATTTCATAGGATAAGCATGACTTGCTTTGTCATCACTTCCGCTACAGGCTTCAGTTTCAACTATTCTGCCCGAAGTTACTATTCCATCAAGGCAGGTTGTCAAAGTTTTGCCCAAAAGGTTCCTGGCAACTTCAACCACGTCTTCATTCAAATAAAACTTCTTTGGAATCATCTTTTTTTCGCCTACCATTGGGTTCTTGATTTCATTTCAAATTTGATGATTTTCGTGAGATTTTAACCTGAAATTTAATTGTTATGGAAAGTACTTCAATCAAACCCATTTCCAAAGAGAACAGGATTTTTATATTGGACGCATTGAGGGGAATTGCCCTTTTGGGAATCCTGCTCATGAATATTCCTTTTTTTGGGAAATCTTATCTGGTGCATTTTAACCTGGAAGTTTTTAAAGAATTTTCAGGGCCAAATTATTGGTCCTGGTGGATTGTCAATGGATTTTTTGAGGGAACCATGCGGGCAATTTTTTCAATGCTTTTTGGGGCTGGTGCCATACTATTGCTTGAAAGGCTGGAAAAGAAACCCATGTTGGAAATATCGCCAGCAGACTTTTATTATAGACGGCTAATCTGGCTCCTTCTTTTCGGAATGGTGAATGCCTATGTATTTTTATGGCCGGGCGACATATTATATACCTATGCCATTTGTGGACTTTTTCTATTCCCATTTAGAAAAATGGCGGCAAAAAATCTTGCCATTTTTACTTTTGTTTTTTTGATTTTTTCTGTCCTCCAATCTTCAATTAAGCCAAGAGAAGCAGGCAGAAAAAGGAATAAAGGCGAAGCGGCTATGCAAGCAAAGAACCAGAAAAAGGTACTGACCGATGCCCAAAAAAATGACCTTCAGGCCTGGAAGGACTACCAACACGAAAACAGTCCGGCGCACATAAAAGCAGAAATTAAAAAATCCAATGAGACCATGAGGGGCGGATATTGGGTTATTTTCGAGGAAATGGCAGGAGTCAACGGCTATATTCAAACCAAAGATTTTTATGGTGAATTGTTTTTTGATGCAATGGCCTTCTTTTTTCTGGGCATGGCGTTGTTCAAATGGAGGTTTATAACAGGGGATAGGAATATTCAGGAATATGCCGCTGTCGCTTTTTTTTCTTATGGCATTGGCCTGCCTTTAAGTTACTGGATAAACAAAACAGCCATTGCCAATCATTTTGATGCCAGTCTTACCATTCAAACATTTACCTTTAACCTTTACCAATTTAAGCGATTGCTATTGGCAATGGGCCATATTAGTCTTATCTTATTAATCTTTAAGCTTAAGTTGGCCAGGTATTTATTCTTTTTGTTTTCCAATGTCGGAAAAATGGCTTTTACCAATTACCTCATGCAAAGTCTGATTTGTACATTTATTTTTAATGGATATGGCCTGGGTTTTTTTGGATATTTGGAAAGGTATCAATTGTATGAAATTGTACTTGGGGTATGGGCATTTCAAATTCTTTTCAGTGCGGTTTGGCTGCGGTTTTTTGATTTTGGACCTTTTGAATGGCTGTGGAGGAGTCTTACCTATTGGCAAAAACAACCTTTTCTGAAAATCAGAAATTCATAGCAGGGATTGGTTTGACAAAGAAAACTTTAAATTTTTCTTCTGGATTGTGTATCTGAAAACAAAAAAAATCCTACTTTTGCGGTCCTTTTTAAAATTAAATACAAAAAAACGTGAGTATTACAAGCTTCAAAACTCCTCATCTCAGTCACAAAGAGACTGAAAAAGAGTGGGTTATTGTTGACGCAGAAGCTCTGGTGTTGGGTCGGCTGGCTAGTGAAGTAGCTAAGATCATCAGAGGCAAAAACAAGCCTACCTATTCTCCTCATGTAGATGGGGGAGATAATGTAATCGTTATCAATGCTGAAAAGGTTCGCCTTACAGGTAAAAAATTGAACGATAGAATTTACATCTCTTACACTGGTTATCCAGGTGGACAGAGGTTTAAAACACCATCACAGGTGTTGGCCAAGTATCCTGCCAGATTAATTGAAATGGCAGTAAAAGGCATGCTTCCAAAAAACAGATTAGGTAGAAGACTGTTTACTCACTTGTATGTATATGCAGGTTCTGAACATCCTCATGCAGCTCAATCTCCAAAAACCATCGAATTTAATAACCTCTAGGAACATGCAGCAAATTAGTAATATAGGAAGAAGAAAAACTGCAGTAGCCAGAGTTTATCTTCGTCCGGGTAATGGAGTTATTACCATAAATAACAAAGATGTAAAAACGTATTTCCCATCTGATGTACTTCAGATTATCGTGAATCAACCTATTGAGTTGGTTAACGAAATGGGAAAATTTGACTTTTTCGTAAATGTAAAAGGTGGTGGAGTTTCTGGACAAGCACAAGCCGTAAGGATGGGAATCGCCCGTTCTTTGGTTGAGTCAAGCCCGGAAAACCGACCAGCAATCAAGAAAGAAGGGTATCTTACCAGAGATTCCCGTATGGTCGAAAGGAAGAAATTTGGTCGTCGTAAGGCAAGAAGAAGCTTCCAGTTCTCTAAACGTTAATTTTTCACCATCAAGATTTTACATTTATGTCAGTAAAAGTAGATTACAAAGTATTGTTGGATGCAGGTGTTCACTTTGGTCACCTTACCCGCAAGTGGAATCCAAAAATGGCTTCATATATATTTATGGAGCGAAATGGAATTCATATTATAGATTTAAATAAAACAGTAGGCGCATTGGAAAATGCAGCTGCTGCAATGAAAAGTATAGCCAAGGCCGGCAAAAAAATCATGTTTGTTGCAACAAAAAAGCAAGCAAAAGAGATGGTTGCCGATGAAGCAAGAAGGTTGAAAATGCCTTATGTAACAGAGCGATGGTTAGGTGGTATGCTTACCAATTTTACTACTGTCCGAAAGTCCTTGAAAAAAATGCAAGGCATTGAAAGACAGATTAAGGATGAAACACTTTCTCTAAATAAGAAAGAGAGATTGATGCTTAGCAGGGATAAAGAAAAGATGGAACGAGTTTTGGGAGGTATTTCTGACCTTACCCGTCTTCCATCCGCTTTATTCATTGTTGATGTTGGCAAAGAACACATTGCTGTGAAGGAAGCTAAAAGATTAGGTATTCCGGTTTTCGCAATGGTAGATACCAACTCTGATCCGGATTCTGCTGATTTCATCATTCCAGCCAACGACGATGCATTCAAATCGATTGCTGTTGTTACCCAGATCATTGGGCAGGCAATAGAGGAAGGTTTATTAGAGCGTAAAAAGGATAGAGAAGATGAAAAAGCCAATGAAGGCGTTGAGTATAAAGCGCAGGAGCAATATCTAACAGAAGCAACAGCAGCTGTTGAATTGCCAGTAGCTGAAGTTGATGCACCGGCGGCCGCAGAAGAAGTTGAGGAGTCAGCCAAATCTGAGGATGATCTTTAGAGATTTTTAATTTTAAAAAAGCCTGTTTGAAAGAACAGGCTTTTTTTTTGTCCGGAAATTCAATTTTACTGTTTCGAAATTTATCTCCAAATTGACCACTAATCTTGTAGTTCTACCCTTTATACAGAGGTAGTTTTCGAGGTTAATTTTATAAAGACAAATTCACATCTATTTTCATTGTAATTGATGAGCGAAAGAAGCAGTATTTTTGATATGATTGGGCCGGTTATGATTGGGCCAAGCAGTAGCCATACCGCCGGAGTTGATAAAATCGGAAATGTGGCGAGGAAAATTCTCGGTGATACACCTGATAGGGCAGAAATTATTTTTTATAATTCTTTTGCCAGAACCTATGAGGGCCATGGTAGCGACAAAGCTATTTTAGCAGGATTACTTGGGTTTCCTCCTGACGATGAGAGGATTAGACAAGCATTTGAACACGCTGCTGCCCATAAAATGGAATATGTCTTTAAATCTATCGGTAATGCTTCCACTTTGCATCCCAATTCTATCAGACTTAATCTGACCAAAGGAGATACAACAATTGAAGTACTGGGAGAAAGTCTTGGAGGTGGTGTCATCAATATAAAAGAGGTTGATGGTTTTACTGCCAATATATCTGGCCAAACGTTTACTTTGATCATTAAAGCCGAGGATAAAAAAGGTACCATTGCCTTTATCGCCGAGGTTATAGGTCATGACGATTGTAACATCGCAACTATGACAGTTAGCCGAAAAGGAAAAAATGATTTGGCTTGCCAGTTTATAGAAATGGATTCTCCAATTTCCGACATTACCGTTACTTACCTCAGGTCTTTAAGCTGGGTAAATCAAATTACTTATATCACGCCTACTTCCTGATGAAATTTATTTTCATTTTTTCTTTATTCATTTTTCAAACTTATTATTCTTCCGGCCAGGGAAATGGCGCATATACTTTGCAGCAATGCATAGAAATTGCTTTGGACAATAATATCACCATGAAACAGGCAAAGCAGACAGTCGAAGGAAATGCTGTTTCAGTAGAGCAAGCAAAATATGCCCGATATCCAAGTCTGAATATTGGGGCATCACAATCATTAAATTTTGGGCGGTCTGTTAATCCATATGACAACACAGTAGTGGCCAATCAACAGGTAAACTCAAATAATGCATCCCTTTCCAGCAGTGTAAATCTTTTTAATGGTTTTCAGAACCAACTTACCATTCAACAAAGGCAACTGAATTTAAAGGCCAGCAGGGAAGATATCGGCACTGCCAAAAACAATATTGTTTTGGGGGTTGTAGAATCTTTTGCCAATGTACTTAGCAATAAGGCACAGTTAGAGTCAACTAAAGCCCAATTCCAAAATACACAGGCCCAGGTAGAAAGAACCGAAAAACTTGTCAGTGCAGGCCGATTGCCAATAACCAATCTTTATGACTTAAAATCTCAGTCGGCAACAGATGAAACCAATATTGTATTGGCTGAAAACGCCCTCGAACTTTCGAAACTATCTTTAGCACAATGGATGCAGGTAGACCCTTCGACTATTGTTGAAATTACTGAACCAAATTTGATCATTGAGCCCCAGGATGAAAAGTCGCCATTGGAAGTATATACCATGGCAGAGCCGGGTCAACCTCAGATTCAAGCGTCCAAAACAAGAGTTTTGGCAGCAGAAAAGGGCATATCTGTTGCAAAGAGTGGATTTTATCCCAATCTGAGTTTTCAGGCCGGGTTGTTTACAAACTATTCCTCTATTGCTAAAAAAGTAGTTCAGGGAGCGCCTCTGCAAAGTCCGGTTGTAGTTCCAATCCCGGATTTGGTGGTGAGAGATGGTTCTGGAAATCAAGTGCCATTTACGGTTAACCAATTGATTACAAGTGGAAGATCCACAGTTGAAAACCTGGGATTTGGCGACCAGTTTGACAATAATCTTAGAAAAGGTTTTACTTTCAATCTCAATATTCCATTGTTCAATGGTTTTCAAAATAAATTTGCAGTCGAAAATGCCAAAATTTCAAGGCTAAATGCGGTTTTACAGCTTGAACAGCAGAAGAATCAACTTCGGCAAACCATTGAAACGGCTGTTGCGAATGAGAAGGCAGCCAGAAAAAGATTGGCAGCAGTAGAAAAGCAATTGGTTGCTTTAGAAGAAGGTTATAGGTCCTCCGAACAGAGATTTAACCTTGGGGTTTTGAATACTGTTGAGTTTTTGATGGCAAAGAATAATTATTTCAGGGCTCAAAATGATAAAGCCAGGTTTAAGTATGACTTTTTTATTCGAAGAGCATTACTTGATTTTTATTTAGGTAAGGAGTTGAAGTTTAACTGATAAATGAAAGATAATGAATAAGTGGGTTTGGATTTTACTCGGTCTTGCAGTTTTGGCAGCAGGATTCGGATTTTTAGGAAAGAAAATGGAATGGTTTGGGCAGGAGGAAAAAGTAGAGGTGGAAATTGCTGAAGCCAAAAGGGCAGAAATCATTGAAAAAGTAAGTGCAAGTGGAAAGGTCCAACCAGAGGTTGAGGTGAAAATTTCTGCGGATGTTTCCGGAGAAATTATAGAACTTAATGTAAAGGAAGGCGATTCGGTTAGAAAAGGCCAATTGCTTTTTAGAATCCGACCTGATAATTATCAGTCACTTTTGGACAGAGCAAGGGCAAGTGTGAATACTGCAAAGGCCAATTATGCCCAAACCAAAGCCGCACTGGCCCAGTCTCAGGCAAGATTTATCCGCACCAGGCTTGACAATGAAAGAAACAAAAAACTTATTGACCAAAAGGTAATTTCAGACTCAGATTGGGAGACATCAAAAGCCAATTTCGAGGTAGCTGAAAATGAATTAGAGGCAGCTAAAAGCAACTCAGAATCAGCCAGATATGGAATTCAAAATGCTGAAGCGGCTTTAAAAGATGCTGCTGAGAACCTACGAAAAACCAATGTTTATTCCCCAATGGGTGGAATAATTTCCCGACTCAATGTTGAGCAAGGAGAACGCGTTGTAGGAACGGCCCAAATGTCAGGTACTGAGATTCTTAGAATTGCAAATCTAAGGGATATGGAAGTGGAAGTTGAGGTAAACGAGAATGATATTGTAAGGCTTCAATTGAAAGATTCTGCGGAGATAGAAGTTGATTCTTATTCTTATTTGAAAAGGAAATTTAAAGGATGTGTAACCTCAATTGCCAATTCTGCAGTTGAAACGGCTAGTGCTGAAACCGTGACCGAATTTAAGGTACATGTGAAGCTCGATCCTTCTTCTTATAAAGATCTTTTGGGTGATGGTCCAAAGTCATTTCCATTCAGGCCAGGAATGACGGCATCTTTGGATGTTTTAACAGATAAGAGGTTAAATGCACTTTCAGTTCCACTTTCTTCGGTTGTTTCCAGGTCTTTTAAAAAGAAAAAGGACATGAATGCCAATGACGATAAGGATGAAAAGACTGAATTGGAAAAAAGAAGAGAAGATGCGGTAAATCAAAAGACTGAAGTTGTTTTTGTTTATTTGGAAGGAAAGGTTGAAATGAGAAAAGTAAAAACGGGAATAGCTGATTTTGAACAAGTTGAAATTATTGAAGGTATAAAAGAAGGGGAGAAGATCGTTACTGGTCCATTTACTGCCATTACCAAAACATTGGAAAGTGGCGATGAAGTCCGGATTAGAATAATGGATAAAAAGAAATCTAAAGGTTTAGCCTCAGATCTTTAATTTTTTTTAATTGATTACCAAGGCATTATGAGTTTTTTTCAAAAAATTTATTGCCAATTGAAACCTCATTTATTACCTTTACATCCGCACTTGTGGGAAACCACATTTGCAAATCCTCAATAGTTTAGTTTAGTACGGATTAAGCGTCGCCATTTTGGTGACGCTTAACTTATTTATAGCCCTCCTGTTTTATTTCATCTTTTTTCCTGACCGATATTAGTTTTTTTGCCTCTTCCAAAATACTTATTGCCGAAGGTAAATCTGAGTGTCTTGATTTATGGTTAGAAACCAAAAAAAATAATCCTTCGATAGTCAATTTTCCGCTTGTAAGCCTTAAATTTGCATTGTCTAATGGAAGTTCAGAAAAAAGAAAATCAACTACAAGTAGTTAGTCTAAGCCACAAAATAGCACCGATTTCTATCCGGGAGTCGTTTGTATTTGATGAACAAAAGACAAAAGATTTTCTTTTATTTATCAAAGACCTTTTAGGAATTCAAGAGGCAATTCTTATTTCCACATGTAACAGAACTGAAGTCTATTATTTTGATTCCATTGAACCTGAGTTAGTTATTCAAGCCTTAGCAAGTTTTAAGGCAAAATTTTATAGCGACATTCATTCTTATTTTTCGGTTTTAAACAAAACAGAGGCTTCAGTAATTCACTTATTAAGGGTTGGAATAGGGTTGGAATCACAGGTTTTAGGTGATCTTCAAATTATCAACCAGGTAAAAAATGCATATCAATGGTGTGCCGATGTGCAAATGGCTGGCCCATTTTTGCACAAACTTTTGCACTCTTTATTTTTTGTAAACAAGAGGGTAGTTCAGGAAACAAGCTTTAGAAGTGGTGCCGCTTCTTTATCTTATGCCACAAAGGAATTGGCCGAAGAGCTATTGGTCGATAAAACCCAACCGATTTGTGTTTTGGGATTGGGTGAGATAGGTTTAGCCACCGTAAGAAATATTGCTGAAAACGGATTTACCAATATCACTGTTTGCAATCGGACTGAATCTGCAGTATTGCCATTGGTAGAAGAATTTGGCATAAAATACACACCACTTCAGGACTGGAAGAAAATAGTCCTGAAATCAAAATTGATTGTATCAGCCCTTTCCGGTGATGTTTTATCAATTGAAAAAGGGGACATGGCAAATCGGCAATTTTCTGGTTTCCAGTATTTTATTGATTTAGGGCTTCCAAGATCGATTTCTCCGGAAATTGAATCAGAAAGCGGTTTGATTTTGTATAACCTCGATCAAATTCAATCAAAGGTGTCCGCAGCCCTTGATTTGCGCCGGTCTTCCATTCCGCAGGTTGAAAATATTGTGATTTCCGCGAAAGAAGAATTTCTGGACTGGACCAAAGAGATGCAGGTTTCACCCGTCATTCACCAAATGAAAAATGCCCTGGAGCAAATCAGAATAGAAGAGATGGGCAGATTTCTAAAGAAAGTTGAAGTTGCCGGAGTTCAGGCAGAATGGGCAGACGAGCTCACTAAAAATCTGATGCAAAGGATTATTAAAAATCATGTTGTTCAATTGAAAGCTTCTTGCCGGCGAGGTGATTCTGAGCAATTGGTTGGAGTTTTGAGCCAGATTTTTAACATAGAATCTTCTTCTGAGGCCTGATTTTCTTTATAAAAACTCCTTATTTTATGCTTGGGACCATTTTGTTAATCAATGTTAAGGGAATTTGGCTACCTGTCACCAAAGAAAACATCCCTGTCAAAGGCTCAAAACTCAACGACTCTAATATCCTTAGCGATGCCTTCTTGTTCGTTAAGAATGGCAAAATTGAATCCTTTGGAAAGATGTCTGACCTTACAGATGATTTACCTCTGGGTACACTTGAAAATACTGCCCAAATGGATTGCGGGGGGAGATATGTATTGCCATCCTTTGTAGATGCACATAGCCATCTGGTTTTTGCTTCCTGGCGTGAGAATGAAATGGAAATGAGGCTAAATGGAAAAACCTATCTGGAAATAGCCGAATCCGGGGGAGGAATATTAAATTCTGCCAGGCGACTAGAAGAAACTACAGAGGAACACTTGTTTGAATCGGCATGGGAAAGGCTGGAATCCTTAATTAAAATGGGAACGGGTGCTCTGGAGATAAAAAGCGGATATGGACTTAGCCTTGGAGCAGAGCTCAAAATGCTTAGAGTTATCAGGCGCCTAAAAGAAGAATCTCCAATTCCGATAAAATCTACCTTTTTGGGTGCACATGCCATTCCTTCCATTTATAAAGATAGAACTGATTATATTGATTTGATAATCAATCAAATGATACCTGCTGTATCGAAAGAAAATCTGGCTGATTATTGCGATGTTTTTTGTGATAAAGGGTTTTTTACACCGGAAGAAACAGAATTGATATTAAAACAGGGCATTAAGTATGGTCTGGTCCCAAAAGTACATGCCAATGAATTGGCCCGATCTGGAGGGGTTCAGGTTGGAGTTAAGCTAGGAGCAAAAAGTGTAGATCATTTGGAATGTATGGAGGAAGAGGAGATATCTCTCCTGGCCAATTCAAATGTAATTCCTGTTCTGCTTCCAGGGACGGCATTTTTTTTAGGAATTCATCCTCCGGATGCAAGAAGGATGATTCAAAATAACCTGCCAGTTGCCCTTTCATCCGATTACAATCCGGGAACCTGCCCAAGTGGGAATATGGAATTTGTGGTTTCCATGGCTTGTCACATGCTTAAAATGAAACCCTTCGAAGCGATAAATGCGGCAACAATAAATTCTGCCATGGCCATGGATTGTGGAGAAATTGCAGGAAAAATCTTAGTTGGAAGGAATGCAAATCTATTGGTCACCAAGCCAATACCAAGTTTGGGGTTTCTTCCATACCATTTTGGAGAAAGCAGCATAGAAAGGGTTATGCTCAATGGACATTGGGTTTAGGTATTAGTTGCCAAATGAAAATAATACCCCAAGCGTTTTTAGCCTGATATGTGCCAAAAACCTAAAATCAGTATTTTATGCTTATGCTATAACCATGTCTCTTTTTTAGAGCAGGCTTTAACTTCGGTTGATAGGCTAACCTATTCTAACCTTGAAGTCCTTTTGGCGGATGATAATAGTTCTGATGGTTCCATTGAGATATTGCGGCTGTGGCAAAAACGAAAACCAAATTGGGATTTTACTTTCCATCAAGAAAATAAAGGCAATTGTTTTACGTTTAACGAACTACTTAAAAGGTCTTCTGGTGATTACGTTATAGACTTTTCAACTGACGATATTTTAATTAATGAAACACTGGAAGGCTGGGTAAATCATCTCAATAACAACCCAAAAGCAGGTTTTTGCTATGCCGATGCCTGGATTTTTGAAAAGGAAATCAAAAGGAGTAGTCTTTTTTCAAGTACAAATTCAATTTCTTCATTTCCTGCTGGAAACATCTTAACCCAATTATTGGGAAAGCCATTTATCTGTCCACCCGCTGTGCTTTTCAGGAAGTCTGCTCTTGTTCAAGTTGGTGGATATAATGAAAACCTGGCTTATGAAGACCTTGACATCTGGTTAAGGATAGCAAGAGAATTTGAAGTTGTGGGCTTTCGGGAACCTGTTATTTTCTACCGAAAGCATAAAGGTTCTATGTCTGCAAGTTTGTTTATAAAGCGAAATGAAAAGCTGATTCAATCCACCATTTTAATTGTAGAAAGTTTGATTCAATGGGATGAGTTTAAGAATGGAAATCCACAATTGATAGGATTTATCAGGTACCATATCAAAATATCAGGAGCCTTACAATTGACGAAGGAGACTCTGCGTTTGGCAGAAATTCTTGAAAGGTACCAATCTTTAAATTTTAAAGATTGGTTTTGGATCTTATTCTCAAAGTTTAAACTTCCATTTTACCACATCATTATGGTTTGGAAAAGGCTTATTTAAAAAGTTGGGTTAATAATATCTGAAGTAGGAAATCAGGAAAACCCCGCCTATCAGGAGAAATATGGCCCATTTTTGCTGCCTTGTCAATACCTCTCCGTAATATACCTGACCAAAAATCACAGAAATTACTGGTGCAATGACCACAATTCCTGTCACAGTATTAATACTGGCTTTGTCTAAGGCAATGGAATTAAAAATAGTTCCGGTTGCACCGAAAACCCCAATCATCGCTATCAACATCCAATTTTGTTTCCATTGGTTGCTAAATTTAAATTTCCCTCCGGTATTAGAAAAGCGTTGAATTACTCCCATCTCCTTTTTGAAATCATTGGTAGAATTTCTATTTAATAGTTGTATACCAACCGAATGCAATCCTGCCAAAACAAGAATGATACATTCCAACATCAAGGTAAATAGTGCTGGTCCTGTAAAGGTCACAGCGTAATAACTGTAGGCATAGCTAAATCCCCAAAACAGGGCGGCTAAAAGGGCATATTGCATTCCGCCGCTTTTGAAAATTACGGTCTGAAACTCTCCGTTTTTCCAATTTATTTTTAGCATAGCGAGGCCGGTGAGGGCAATAAAAATGCCTA
>JAIXQU010000094.1 GCA_027485575.1 Cytophagaceae bacterium | reverse complement strand
TTGACATATAACTGCTGACCATTTTGCTCATAAAGGCCTGCCCACTGTTTATACATGTATTGCACTGGACTCCACTTCAATCCCGGAATATCAATTCCAAATTGCATACCATGGGTGTGGCCGGCAAACATAACGTCAATGTCTTGAAAATCAGTTAAGACCTGCGCTTCCCAATGGCTTGGATCATGAGAAAGCAATAATTTTACCGGTAAGTTTTCAGTTCCTTTGGTTGCCTTCTTTAAATCGCCATATTTTGGAAATCTACCTTTAGCACCCCAGTTCTGAATGCCAACAATTCCGATTTCGGACCCGTTTTTTTCAATCAGAACATGTTCATCCATAAGCAATTTCCATCCCATTTGTTTCTGAAGGTTTTTTAGCCTTTCCAGATTTGCTTTTTTTTCTCCTTCAGAATGCCAGTATTTATAATCACCATAATCGTGATTCCCTAAAACCGAAAAAATCCCGAGGGGCGCCTTTATCTGGGAAAAAATATCAAGATAATCGACTAATTCAGACGCATCATTATTAACCAGGTCCCCGGTAAAAAAAACAATATCCGGCTTTTGGTCGATTATCAATTGAACTCCTTTTCTCACAGCTTCTTTGTCATAAAAACTACCTGAATGAACATCGGATATCTGAACAATTTTCAAACCCTCAAAAGAAGATGGAAGATTCTTAAGTTTTAAGTTCAACGACCTGACCTGATATTTGTGGGCGCCTTTTAGCATTCCATAAAGGAGACTAACCATTGGAATGGCGGCTACACCCATCGCAATTTTTGACAATGCTGCCGACCTTGCCGGGGAATGGGGTGTCAATCCATCAAAAAAACGATTCTTAATCCATGAAAAGGAGAAAAAACCGAGTCTCGAAAAATCTTCTATTAAAAGAAAAATACAAACAATGAATTTGGAAAAATAGAAAATGAAAAAGGTGGATAAGGTAAAAATGAGATATAGCCTGGGGAGTTGCGTTTGACCCAAAATTCTAAATGAAAAAAAGCTTGCTATGGAAAAGAAAGTAAATCCCCAGAAAAAATAAGTAATAATTTTTCTAACTGGCCCTGAATCAGGAAAAACGGCTTTAATGGATTGAAAAGAATAAATATCTATTGTCAAAACGACAATTGAAAAAAATAGCAGCGGAAGTAATTTCTGAATTTCCATTTTTAGAAGCAGTTATCATTAAACAAAAACGGGGCCAATAAAGCCCCGTCCTGATTTAACCTTTGTGCTTTATGGCAATGCAACCCATTGCCGGACCATTACTCTGTCTTTCATTACCAATCGGACCCAATAATTTCCAGGTCTGGGCTTCAGAATTTCCCTGGATAGGTCAATTTGATTTTGACCTTCTTCTAATAAAATTAATTTTTCAAATACCAGATTTTTACCTAAGACATCCATAATTTCAATCCTGGACATTGATGGATTGTTGACATTTATAGCGATTTTAGGTAATCCGGATGAAGGATTTGGTAATATTTCAAGAGATAAACTTTCATCCTGTAGATTGTTTACATTGGTAACTGTTGTCAGCTGAATGTCATCCAAATAAATGTTGTTTCCACCGCCGCCAGTAAATTGAAACCTAAGCTGAAACTTAGTATTGGAACCCAAAAAAGCGAGTGAAACATTTTCTTGCTTCCAGTCTGTAGATGTTGGAAAGAAAGAAGAATTTGAAGTGGTGGAAACGGTGGCTAAAGGAGCCCCAACCTTATTGAATGCATTTGACCATGAAATTCCGCAATTGGTTGAATAAGAAACGGTTAAACGGTCATTGTTTGAAGTTTGTCTTCTTTGAAAAGCATATTTAAAGCTTAACCGTGAACCAGGAACCGGGCCAACAATCTCGAAACCAGGACTATACAATGTACTAACATTGCCAGTAGTGTTGGTATTATTGGATATCAAAAGACTTGCGCTGCCTGAAGCTGCTGCACTTGTCGTTCTTCTCCAGGTAGTATTTGGACTTACGCCTTCAATTTCCCAGGTTTTTAGTGGTTCTGCCTGATTGGCAGGAAATCCAGTATTTTCAATTCCCTCCAATTCTCCTGCCTGGTATCCAATGCTATTTGAAATTACAGACATATAGTTATTTTGAATAATTGAATCGGAACCAGCCGCATTTGAAACCAAAAGTTTTACTTTAAAGTTTCCGGATTGATTGTAAACAACCACAGGATTTTTCTCTGTGGAAGTGGCAGGTGTTCCGCCTTCAAACGACCATAAGAATTGAATCAGATTTGGATTGTTGACATTGTATGCCAATTGAGTAAATGTAACTGGCTGTCCTATACAAACTCTATCTAAAGAACTTTTAAAATCAGGTGTTGGTGGACACTCGTCACCGGGTCCATCATTGGTTGCCCCTGTAAAAACAAGATTGGAAGCCTGCCAAAGATTTCTTCTGAATCCAATATTAGAATTGATGGCCGCATGAACTCTTGTTACCTGACCTTTTGTAAACATCCTTCTGCAACTAGAATATTCCATATGATTCTCCACATTGTTCAGGTTGCCACAAGAAACCAGGGAAAGATTGCAGCCTGATCCCGTAACACCCACACAATTTGGAGTATCCTGAACGCCATCGTCCTCATTACAATTGGTAGAAAGTCCTGGTGTATTGCTGTTTCCCCATGTATGGGCCAAATTAAAATAATGCCCAATTTCATGCGTCAATGTTCTTGCATTATATCCGGCAGAACTTGTACCTATTGAGCCCACATAATTTGCTCTGGAAACAATTCCTTCATTGTTTTGGGAAGGCGCTGTCCCAGGGTAGTAGGCATAAGCTGCCGCACCATTTGCAATGTTGGAACACACCCAAATGTTCAAATAACGTTTTGTATCCCAAACGATTACAGATTTCAAATTTTCTCCGCCATTTGGATGCAAAGTTGATTTAATATAATTCACCCCCTTGCTACATTTTCCTGCCGGAGATTTCTGGGCAAGCCTGAACCTTATTTGTGGTCTGCCTACCAGATTCCTGAATGAAGAAGAAACCTGATTAGAATCCGCATTTCGATTTTGAAAATCCTCATTCATGATTCGGATACAATCCCTCATTTGCGCTTCGCTGATTCTTTCAGCACCATAGGTGTGAAAGACATGAAATACCACAGGAATCGTAATTGTTGAATCCAGTGCTTTATCCCCGGTTAAAAACTCTTTCGTCTCCCTATCAAGTTGCCTTAAATTTTCAAGAAGTTCTGGATGCTGCTCTAATGCTTCCTTTACGACCTCGGAAGTTCCACATTTCCTAAATTCTATTTCCTGGGCTTTTGCAGAAAAGGTTGAAAATATGATTAATAAGACAGCTGTTTTAAGAATATTAATAGACATAATTTTTTATTTGACAACCCAACGAGCAATTTTCTCTTCTGTTGAGGTCCTCAGTTTGATAAAATAAATTCCTTTTTCTACTGACCCAAAAACTTCATTGGATTGGATTGAAAATTCAGACTGCGCATCCATCAATCCTTTCTCTGAAATTTTTCTACCCAAAACATCAAGAAGCTCAATATCTACTTTTCCAGCTTTAGGGTTTCTAATAGAAAAAGTGGATATTCCATTACTTGGATTTGGAAAAACATTTACATCAAGCTTGTTGGCTTCATTTTCAATATCAACATTTGACGTTAAGGCAAGGTTTCCTATTCTCACGTTGTCAAGAAATAGATTATTTCCTTTGTCGCTTCTCATTTCAAATTTTAAAAGAAGATTGGTTATGCCATTGGTTAAAGCTGACAATGAAACAGAATCCTTTCTGTAATCAGTTGGTTCCGGGATAAAATCTGAAATCACAAAACCAGTTACAGTTGCCAATGTTGGATTTGAGGTGTTATTTCTAGTAATTAATGGCGTCCAGTTTTGACCACAATCTACAGATGCTAAAACTCTTAACTGGTCTGTTGATGTAGCAGAAACCCTTCTGGCAAAAGCAACCCGATAAGATAGATTTCTACTCGATAATGGAATTGTGCTTAAGTCAATTCCTGGACTTACCAACTCCCTGATGTTTGATAAACTTGTATTATTTCTAATCCTAATAGCTGCCAAACCTTGAAATGGCGCCAAAGTATTCCTCGTCCAGGTATTCACGTCCGGTGTTATAAACCAGTTTTTTTCTGGTGTTCCTGGAAAATTTGGAAAGGTTGTATTCTCAAAATCAACAAAATCCGGAGCAGAATTTGGCGAAACAGCTGGCCTTACTGTTATCAGGTTCGTTTTAGTTACCACGGTGACGCCCGCTTTATTTGAAACTGAAAGGGTCAGTGTATAATTTCCCACTGCACTAAAAACTACTGTTGGATTGGCAATTGAAGGATTTGAAATTACACCTCCAGCTGAAACCGTCCAGTTGTAAACCCAATTTGCGGTAGGTGTAAATGCCTGAACAGTGAGTGCCACGGGACTTCCGATACACACATTCTGCGATGCCGCTGTAAAATCAAATCTAGGCTTTTGAAGAGAGTTGTAACTTGCTTCCCAACCGGTGGAAACCCCTGAACCATCCGTTCTGAAATTTAACATCATTTTTGAGGAAGTAGAGTAGATAGTATCTGAAGTAACATTTCCTGAAAACTTCTTAATTAAATTATCTCCATTGGTTGTGCGATCATAGGCATACAATGTATCTCCGGCAATCAAATTCATTCCCCTTACAATGAACTGAACGATATTACCGCTATCTGCGGTATTGATCATCCATTTGCAATCTGCATTATTAAAGTAATTTTTTGTAGTTCCACTTCCATCATCAAACCTACCAAAAGTCGAATTGAAAGTCTGCATAGGACGACAAGTTCTGTTTGTATCCCCAGCCATTATTCCTGAAACAATTAAAGAGTAATTTTGAATCTGAGGTACTGTGGCATTGGTAAAAAGATTTCCTTTGTGAGAAACCCTAATCTTGTACGTCTGGCCTGGAGTTACACCCGAGATTTCAATTTTTTCAACATTATCAACATTGTTGTCTCCTCTTCTTGCTCTTGTTTGAACACTATCTACATTTAATCTCCAGGGTAAGGATTCTTCCTGATTACTTTGGTTTATCACCCTTAAATCAAGGTCATTAACCAACATTTTTAGTTTTGAGTTATACGCTGGCGGGCCTGGAGTTCCCTGATAATCAGTCCAGCAAAGCGTGGCAACCAGATCCTGGCCTCCCTTTGCGGTAACAGTTATTTCTTTTACCTCCTGATTGGCCAAAACATCCTCTTTAATTAAGCTTAGAATGCTATCGTTTGAGATTAGGTCAGCAGCCTTTCTTGTATTCATTAAGCCCCATCCAAAACGATAGTCCGGACCAGGAAAAGAGAAACATTCATCCGCGGTATGTATAACCAATCCTTTCAAACTGGAGGACCTCATTTTTGCTGAATTATGGGTATTGCTGTAATGCTCCACCAGAAGCAAACATGAACCCGCAACGGAAGGGCCTGACATGGAAGTCCCACTTAAAGTAACGTATTGATTGTCATTTGTAATTCCAAGGGATGGTACATTGACACCACATCCAACCACGTCTGGCTTTATTCTGCCATCATCAGTTGGCCCCCAACTGCTAAAGGTCGACATGCTCACAGAACCTGCTGAGGTCCAGCCATTAGTCAATGCATTTACAGCGCCAACTGTCAAAATATTTTTTGCTACAGAATATGTAGGAAGGCAATCATAAGGACCATTTGCCGGATGAGATGGGTCAGGAGGATTTGGACCAGCTCCCCTGGAATTTCCTGCAGATTTTACTATTAAATAATATGGAGCATTAAAGGCAAGTCTGTCCCAGTTTCTTGCCCTGGTGTCATAATAACCAAATTTATAATCATAAGTTGCATTAACTGAATTGTCACCATTCCATTGCGATCCATCGTCACTCCATCCACAAATTGCACCATAAGAATGGTTAGAAACAAGTAACCCCTGACCTGCTCTCAGCGTCATTTCTGATTCATCATTGTTCCAGTCATTGGCCAAAAGATTAGCCTGATACGCCATTCCTCTTACATTTCCATTGATTCCTCCTGCAATAAGGGTTCCGCCTACATGGGTAGCATGCTCATTTTGTGCCATATTTCCATTGTCAGCCTGAATTGCCCTGCCTTGATATTCAACATGGGTAAGTCTGTTGGTTCCTCCATCCCACTCTCCTACTTTAAATCCTCGGCCGGTTAGATTGTATTTAGAAATAACGTTAGCATTAGGATAAACCTTTGATGTTGAAATTGTATTGGCTGCATTGGCATTCTCAGTTTGCTGATAGACAGGCTTGCCGTTTGGTCCAAATCCGACCATCGAAATCACTTTTCCATTGGGCAGAATATGGTCGATGAGCAAATCATTTTCTCTGGCATAAGCTTCAATTTTCTTTCTTGTTTCAAGATAGTTGGCATTGAACTCTGCCTCCATTTCTTTCAAAACTTTAATATTGGTATTTTCAAGAACCTTATCCTGGGCAATTGCCAGCAATCCAAAGAAAATCAGAAATGGTATTAAAAGTAGTTTTCTGAACATAATACAAAATTATTAATAATCAATTTTAAAAAGTACAACCAAAAATCAAACCACAATGTTACCAATTCAAAATTTTTTTTCAAAAAAGTAACCCATTTAAAAAATTAAAAACAGTAGGTCAGATATAAAAAAAGCCAATTGCTTTCACGTAAATTTAAAGACAATATTAAAGCTTCAGAAGTTGTAAGGAGATGAAAATAAAATTAAAAAATGCTGATGCTCAGCTTTTGACTGGCTACAGAAATGGCAAAGTTTTCTGGTTCTGATGTAATTCAAGAACAGTAGTTTACTTTTGTATTGACCTTCCTGAGAACGAAAAATCAGACCTCAAAGCCAAGGATAACAATATCATCAGTTTGATATTCAGAACCTTGCCAGGATGTAAAAAAACTTTCAAGCTCGTCTTTCTGCTTTGAAAGGGGAAAATGCTGCATCTGGGCTATCTCATTGATGAAAGATTTTGATCCCAGCCTTTTTCCGGTTTTCATAGATAGCTGATCTGTTGCACCATCAGTAAACAGGTAAAACCTATCCCCGGGATTTGCATCAATTTCAATGGTTTCGAAATCTGAAGCATCAACTTTCCAGGTAGCCAATTGGACCCGTGTTCCTTTAACTATCTGAACTTTTCCGGATGTATCAATTTTGACAATCGGTCGGCTTGCTGCTGCAAAATACACTTTATCGGCAGCAACCAGAACCACAGAAATATCCATGCCGTCGGCCAATTCTGAATTAGGGTCTTGTTTAATTCTCCGTCTAAGCCTTTTATCAAGCTCTTTTAGAATATCAGATGGAAATGTTTTTCCGTGATCTTCGACAATCTGAGAAATGAGATTTGCTGCCAAAACTGCCATCATTGCACCAGGAACTCCGTGGCCAATACAGTCTGCCACTACAATTAAATTGCCCTGAGGGGTTGGCTTTGCCCAGTAAAAATCTCCTGAAACTATATCTTTAGGTTTGTAAAGCAGAAAACCCGATTTAATGCCAAAAAAAATCGTTTCAAACGATGGAAGGGCTTCCCTTTGCACCATTGAAGCCAACCTTAAAGCATCTAAAATTAGTTTGTTTTGATTTTCAAAAACCTGGCTTTTTTCTTTTATCTTATTGGAATTCAACAATATCTCATCCTTTTGGACCATCAGTTTAAAAGAAAGCTCTGAAAGACCTTTTACTTGATCATCTATTATTTGCTGATACTTAAAGGACTCATATTTAAAATTATAAATGATAAAAATAAAAAGGAAAACAGAAACAATACCATTGAAATAGTATAACGAACCAAGTTCAGGGTCAGGGGTAATTGGTGTTTTGGCAAACCAAAAATCAAAAGTCAGATAGGATAAAAATATCAACCCAAAATAACTGAATATAACCACCTTATTTTCAAAAAGAAAAAATGGCACACTCAACAAACAAAGGAAATAATGCTGATAACCAGCCGTTTCTCCAAATCTGAATGACAAATTATTGGCGGCAAAAATCAAACCGAGGATGATAAGGTTTCTTAAAAAAATTCTGTATCCCCTGACATTGAGATAATATCCAAATCCAACAAAAATGATTGTGAAGAAAGCATCCCAAAATAGAACAGGCCGTTCAATTATCCAGGTAAAAATAAAAAGGAATGGAATATTGAGTGCAAACAGAAAGACCAATAAAAAATTGGACATTTGAATCTTGCGCTTTTCATGAAAGTCATCTTCAGCGTTAATCCCTTGATTAACAATTTTTTGAATCAAAAAAAACAATTTCAGGCAGTTTTATTTTATTTTTCCAATTCTAATGAACAAGCCAGAAATAAAACCTGGGCTGGCAGTTAAAATTCCACGCAGGTAATATTAAATGTATTTAGGCAAAAACTATTTTGCTATCTGTTTTTTTGTTCTCATTTTCAAGACGAGTGTCTTAATTTTATCCTTAAACCGACCAACAATATTATACATTGCACCAGTATAGACCTCGAGAACATCGCCGCATAAACCGACCGCAATTGCCGCCAGACTTACCTCCATTTGATATCTGTACTTTCCATACACAACAACAGCAAGAAATAAAATAAGAATCACCTCAACTATCTGCATGGTTTTTACAACAAGGTCATACCAGGACGGATGATTGTCATGGACGTAAAAGAAGAAAACGACGTTAAGATAACACAAAAATATGGCGAGGAAAATTCTAGCAAAATCACCCATTTTGTTCATAGGAGTTTCATTGAGAACCATGCTTACAATATTTGCGTGAATAACCACACCAAACATATCCGGATAGGCCTTTCCTGCATAATTTGGATTCATTGGCGTATGAAATTTATCTTCTCTGGTCTTTTCAGATTGGGGTCCGAAGTATTCTCCCATAAAACCCATGATCACAATTTTATCTTTTAGATTTATTGGAATTTCAGATTCTGACTTAAACCCGCTTTCATCCTCATATCCCAAAATATCAGTTACATCCAGGCTATAAAACATCTCTTTGTTACCCTTAAAATTAATAAGTTCAACATCGTTGCCCCTGTCCAAAAATTTCTTAACCTTGTTGCTGTCAATAATTTTGGCAATCTGGAGACCAAATGCAATTTCATTCTTATCTCCTACCCTATCTTTTGATGGAAAAGTCCTGCATGCCACATATTCGCTGGGCCCCGGAGTTATCAAATTGCAAAATCCAGATTTCCCATGCCTTGCAAATCTTGGGTGGCAATAAACAATTGTATCAAATGCATCCTTTTTATCTCCTTTAAAATCCAGTTTACTGTAAAGCACAAGATTTTCAATTTTACTCATTGCCGCTTCCAGAAGAGAATCGTCTTCTGGCTTTTTTAAAACCCGGAAGCTGCAATCAATTCCTAAAACCTTTGGTTTTTGATGGGCGATTAATTCGATTTGCCGGGCAATTCCCCTTCGGGAAAGATTCCCAAAATTCACAAGCACTATGTTGGTATCCGGCGTTTGGGGATCCCTGATGCCATTTGCAAAAACAATATCGGTCATTTCAAAATCGGTCAATGCATTGTCAATTGGATTTAGGAAAGAAAATCTCTCTAAAACCTGCTGAATACCAAGCATAAACGCAAAAACAGTCAGCGTGCAATAGATGTAATCTGCTTTAAAAACAATTTTCAGTATCCGAAACATAGGCTTGAAATCTGTGGCCAATTTATTCTTGATTTTCCATCTAATCCAGATAAAAATAAAGAAATGAAGAAAAAAACAATGGGATTGCTGAATCAGAATCCTTGTTCTTTTGGTAGTTTTGCCCTTGGGTGGTTAACAAAGATACCATCAAAGTGTTAAACCCAACCATGGAAACCGGCCGAATTAAAGAGATAATATCCAACAATAAATTATTTGTTCTGGTGGGTCAGCAAGCTGATAATCTGAATCTTGAGACGTATCTCATCGGAGGATTTGTCAGAGATTTGGTTTTAAAAAGGCAAAGCAAAGACGCCGATTTTGTAACCATAGGTGATTGCATTCCATTGGCCGAATCTGTGGCAAAGGCTTTGGGACCAGATGTTGATTTTGGTTATTTTAAAAACTTTGGGACTGCACAAGTAAAACACAAGGATTGGATTCTCGAATTTGTTTCCGCCAGAAAAGAAAGCTATCGGACGGATTCGAGAAATCCTGAAGTTGAACCTGGTAATTTAACGGACGACCAAAATCGAAGAGATCTGACAATTAATGCATTGGCCATTGGATTAAACAAAACAAATTTCGGCAAATGGCTTGACCCTTTCAATGGAATGGAAGATCTGAGGAATATGGTGATAAAAACCCCATTAAAACCAGAAATGACATTTTCAGATGACCCTTTGAGAATGATGAGGGCCATAAGATTTGCAGCGCAACTTCAATTTGATATTGAAGCAGATACATTTGAAGGATTAAAGCAAATGAAAGACAGATTGTCTATCATTTCAAAGGAACGAATCATGGATGAGCTCAACAAAATTATACTTTGTCCTAAACCTTCTTATGGCTTTAAACTATTATATTACAGTGGATTGCTAGGAATAATTTTGCCAGAAATGGTGGCCCTCGCAGGTGTAGAAAACCGGGATGGAAAAGCACATAAAGATAATTTTTTCCACACCCTTGAGGTCCTGGATAATGTAGCAGAGAAAACAGAAAATTTATGGGTAAGGTGGGCAGCTATTTTACATGACATTGCCAAACCGCTTACCAAAAGATTTGTTCCTGGTGAAGGTTGGACGTTTCATGGTCATGAAGAAAAAGGAGCCCGAATGGTACCTAAAATTTTCAGCCGACTAAAACTACCTTTAAATGAAAATATGCGGTTGGTTGAAAAATTGGTTAGACTGCATCTCAGACCAATATCTTTGACCAATCACGCAGTAACTGATTCAGCAGTAAGAAGATTAATGTTTGAAGCAGGCCAGGAACTTGAAGATTTAATGATCCTGTGCAGGGCTGATGTGACCACAAAAAATCCAAATAAAGCCAAAAAATATCTGGCCAATTTTGATAAGGTGGAAGAGAAAATGGCCCTGGTAGAAGAATCAGACAGGCTAAGAACATTTCAGCCACTTTTGACTGGAGAAATGATAATGGAGGTTTTTGGCTTAAAACCCGGAAAAGAAATTGGTTTGATTAAAGAGGAAATCCGGGAGGCAATTTTGGATGGAAAAATAAAAAACAGTTTGCAGGAATGCTTGTTTCTTGCCATTCAAATTGGTTCAAGGTTAGGTAAGGAACCTGCCAATGAGTTTGATGGAGCTGCCTTTTTAGACAGAAATATAAAAGAATAGGCAAGCTTGAATTGACTTTTTCAGGTTTTGGTTAGCCAATCCTTCTGATGGATAGAATACCAGTTTTGTGGCTCACCATGATAATCAAAAGTATCAATTGCTTTAAAACCAATCTTACTTAATATGTGATTTGACGCTCCATTTTGAACATGGGTTGCGGCATAAATTGTTTGAACTTTTAAGGCATTAAATCCATATTCCAATGAGGCAACTGCACTTTCAGTTGCAAAACCTTGATTCCAAAATTCTTGCCTGAACCGATAACCAAAATCAACAAAATTGATATGGTCGTTCATCATTTCGGTTACTAACTTTAAGCCTGCCCAACCAATAAATTTCGAGGATTTTTTATCAATAACTGCCCATCGCCCAAATCCATTTTTCGCATACTGACCCTGGACATACTCTATCATATCTTTGATTTTGCTTTTATCCGTAACCGGATGGTTTCCAAGGTATTGATGAACCATAGGATTGGAATCAAGTTCAAAAAAATCATCAAGGTCTTCTGAGAGCAATTCTCTCAAAATCAACCTTTTGGTCTCAATAATTGTATTTGATAGCAAAACAGGAATTGTTTTTCCGTTCAAATGGACTTAACTGCTAACCTCATTCCTTCATCAACTTTAAAGAATGTCTTTTTCCGAATTGGTCCAAAATCTGAACGATGTATAAACCTGCAGGTTGTGCGTGAAGATCCAATTCAAAATCTTTCCAGATGGAATCAGTTTTTAAATCCAAAACCTGACGACCTGAGGCTTCATAAATAAAAATCCTCGTAGCACCTTCACCCTTTTTTCTAAATATTGAAAAACTACCCCTGAATGGATTTGGATGAACTAAAAAGTCTTTAAATGGACTTACTTCTTCATTCTCCAATTGTTCAACAGCTTCTCTACCAGCCGAAATTAAATAATTTCCAGTTGTTCTGGGGCTATCACCAAATCCCGGTCTGAATGCCTGGGCTTTTAAAGTTCGGGTTGAAGTAATGGCTACCGGTCCTGAATATGGTCTTGCCAGTGGCATATACAAATATGGTTCAGTTCCATCCGTAGTAAAATAAATTTGAGCCAAAGGATCAATATTGGAAATTGTTACATTCTGAGCACTTGCATAAGTTCCAGCCGGAGGCGAAAATGTACAAGCCTGCAATCCAATTCCGGCGGAAATATTTAAAAATGATACGGCTACGCCAGAATTTAAAAATCCGGAATTAACTGCTATTGCCCTGATGGTTATATTGGAGGTCAAAGAAATCGGTCCTTGATATCTCATTGTAGATGACCTCCCAACAACAGGTGTTTGACCGTTGGTCGTAAACCAGATTGTACTTTGAGGTGTTGAACAGGTTATACTAAGTACCTGGCCACCAATATATGTCCCGGAAGCCGGGCTGATAACAGGTGTCGCTACAATTGATGGGACAGATATGGTATATGTTTCAGTAACAGTACCTGAGTTATTCCAACCAGAAAAAATGGCACATGCTTTTATGACAAGAGAGGTTCCAACCATAATTGGAGTTCCTGAATATCGAAATGTTGTTGATGCACCTATTTGGGGATTACTTCCATTTAAAGTGTAGTAAATTTCAGATCCTGGAGTCACACAAGACAATACAACATTTTGGCTTGCGCTGTATATTCCACCCAAAATATTGAAAGTTGGATTTGCTACTGTTGGAACAATCGGAGTAAACTGCGAGGCTGAGGATGCATTTCCACAACGGGTGAACACTCTGATAACTCCGGTTGTTGCACCAATTGGAACCCTGACGGATATGGAAGTGGCAGTTGAACTTAGAATGGTTGCCTTTTTCCCACCACTAAATATGACTGAGTCCAGAACGGAAAATCCAACCCCACTTAAAGTCACTGTAGCTTGGTTTACATTTCCCGTATTTGGAGAAATTGATGAAATTCCAGGAAGGGGAAAGACGGAGGCAGTAGTTGTAGTCCTATTGCTTTGGCAACCAAATCCATCAACACATGCCACGAAATAACTTCGGTTGCTTGATAAAACCGGAGTCGTAAAAGAGGTTCCTACTCCTAATTTATTTCCACGACTTGAAGCATCATACCACTCCATATTGGAGCATCCTGTTGCAGAAAGGGCCACAGTACCTACTCCGCAACGAGAATTTGAAACACCAGTTGGAGATGCTGGTTTTGACCGAATTACAAAAAGTTCGGTTTTGTCGCCAAAAGTTCCCGGAAGTGGAGTTGAAGCCACGACCCGAAGTCGATATGTTCCAGGAATTGCACCCAAGCCAATATGACAAGAAATCGGCGAAGACGACCCTCTTCCAATTATAGAAGTTCCTGGCCCAAATTCGCCACCCGGCGGTGAAATTTGAACCTGATATGTATTGCCTGCCAAAAATGTACCGGTTGTTGTGAATGAAACTGAAACATCTGAACCAGCGCATATTTCTGTTACAATTGGATTTGAAATAATCATTTCTGGTTGGTTTACTTCAATTGTAAAATCTTTTGTCTCACCTCCCGAAGCAAAAAAAGTACAAGCATCCGATGCAGCAGGATTTACACCCTGGATGGTTCGGATTCGCAATCTCCTCATTCCAGCCGTCGCCTCCTGTGGAATTTGCAGGTTGCCCGAAAAAAGATTGGATAGTTGTATTGAACCAAATAAAAATTCATTCGCATCATCAAAGTCATTGTCATCATTGAAATCACACCAAATGCCTGTTCCGGATTGATTATTGCTGGTTTGAATGGAATATGGATAGCCCAATCCTCTTTGCATTATGGTTGTAAGACTTCCCTGGGTGGGATAAAATTTGTACCCACCCGCGGTTTCACATCCACCGGATTGGTTCAAAGTGTTGATCTGAACACCAAGAAAATTCGTGCTCGTACAAACCATGTCCTGAGGACGACAATAGCAAGAAATGGAAGGAATCGAATCTTTGCAATCGCCTGCAATATTTACATAACCAATGGGTTGTAAGCAAGTATCTTTTGAAATACCAGGATTTCCAAACCCATCACCATCATAATCCATGTACCAGATTTGGTTAGCCAAAACCATAACGGATGCAGCCCCGTTCATATTGGTTTGACAACCTGTTGTTGTGTTTTTCGCTTTTACATAAACAGTTCCAGAACCTTTTATTCCATTCACAATTAGGCCGGAACCAGTCCCGGGAAGGCTTGTTATTGAATCTCCCGCTATGAACCAAAACTGATAATTCACTCCGGATTCAGAATTGTTCATTGAGACCGAAACGCCTGAACCTGGACTTGAGCAATAAGTTCCTCCACCAGTTATATTGAATATCTGAGGATTTGGCAAAAGGGTAACCACTTTTGAAGCTGAACCTGAGCATCCATTGAAATTCGTAACTGTTACGGAGTAGGTTGCCTGGGCACTAGCCGCAATGGATTGTGTCGTGGCCCCTGTACTCCAAAGATAAGACGAACCGGAACTGGCAGTCAGAGTTACATTCCCTCCTGTACAAAAAGTTGTAGGTCCGCCAGCAGAAATAGAAACCGATGGATTTGCATTAACAGTTATAGCCTGAGAAACCTGGTTTGTACAGCCATAAGCATCCGTTGTTGTTACATTGTAATTACCCTGGTTGCTGACCTGAATAGAAGATGTAGTGGCTCCTGTATTCCAATTGAAGGTTATTTCAGGAATACTCCAGGTTGTTTCCAATAATTCTAATTCAGACAATTGAAGCATTCCAGCTCCAGTTCCAATAATGGTTGGAAAAACAACTCTATATCTTGAATATGCCTTGCTATTGGTAAAAGAGACTGTTTGTTTTTGAAATCTTGCAGTGAAGGCTGGAATTGCACCGCTTGAAATTGAAGTCCAGGTAACACCATCATTGGACCCACTAAGGGTATACGTTTTGGGATCTCTTTCCGGTGCATCGTTGGCAGAAGTTACTGAAAGAGCAGTAATTATGGTTGCTCCATAATTCAGCAATATTTCCATGCCTGAGTTTCCATTTCCGCCTGTGTAAGGATTAAAATTAAGATATTTGGTAGCTGTATTGTTATCCAATGCTCTGAAAACTTCTTCCCCGGCGGGTGTTGAAGAGCCAGTGGCAGGCAGCATTGATATGATATCTGATGGAGAAGTCCTGTCAGCAATGACATTAAACACGGGCAATGGCCCTCCTGCTGAATACCCCGCAACATTGGCTGTAAGCACTACATTTCCTCCCGGGCAAAAAGAAACAGGTCCACCGGCAGCGATACTAACATTGGGTTTCTGTCTGACAGTCAAAATTGCAGGATTAGAATTTTGAGATCCCAGATAATTGGTCCAAACGGTTCTGAACCATTTTCCATTGTCTGAAAAACTGGTTAAAAAACTAAAACTGGCTTGTGTGGCACCCGGAATATTGGTCCAGGTCGAACCTGAATTTGTACTAACCTGCCACTGGGCAGTAGCATTGGGTAATGCTGAAGCATTTGAAGAAAAACTGGCATTAAATTCCTCACAAATAGTGAGATTTATGGGATGTTGAATAACAATAGGCGGACCATCTGTTAAGGCCAATCTTAGTTCCGGCAAAAAGGTGCCCGCCTCTTTAGAGTTGAAATCTACCCTGCTGGCTGTTTCATCAGGGCTTGAAAGATGCAGGCTTACAGTTATTTGCCCCGATGAAATTTGGTTTTGAAGGAAGCTGGTCAAATCCCATTCATAGTAAATCTTATTCATTCCAAAACATTCGTTGGATGCCAGAATTGTTGCAATGGTGGTTGGTTTGTTTGTCCAGGTCACTGTATTTTCTTCCCAGGCCCCCGTGGTACTAACTTGCCGTACATCTACTTTTAGACTTGGGTTTGTATTGTCGCTCAGTCCTCCATAAAGCCGAAGCTTGGCATTCAATAAACTGCCGGGTAAATTGGACAGATTGAACCGTAAAAAAGATTCCCGGACCTGGGCTGCAATTGCATTAAATTTGGATCCTATTACAGTCTGGGTACCGAAATTCGAATTGCTACTTCCCAAAACATAAGCATCCGCGATTGTATTTCTGATGGTAATATTTCCAATAACCAAATTTGCTGTTGGAGTTGAGTTGGAACCTGGAATCGTATATGACTGACTTTGCAGTCCTCCTTGAGACCAGGATTGGAAAATATAACCAGCCTGCGGATCAGGCAGATTAAGTGGCAAAGTACCACCTTCGATTAAATTCAGGCTAAAAGGTGATGTTTGGTTGGTACCATTCACTGTGACCTGATATCCGGCAGGGTTGGTTTGCACCACCACATTTCTTATTCTTGGAAAAATATCTCTCCAAACAGAATCTCGTCCTCCCTGTGGGTCCCGAACGACTAAAAATATCCGGTAAAAAGTATTGGTTCCTGTTTCCGTTGTAATTGGAACTGTAAAATTGATATTAAATCCAGTTCCTATAGGCTGTGTGTTTACCAAACTTCCGTTTCTGAAATAGCGGTAAGACCACCGGATATCCGGATTTTTTAACGGTCCGGTTTCAGGATCTGTGCCATTTCCTGACAAATTAATAACCTGGCTCATTCCATAATTAGAACCAGCCAAGGGTGATATTAAATTTGCTGTTGGTTTCAGATTGGATGTTTTAACTGATATTTTTCCGATTTTTGATTCCACTGTATCCATTCCGATTCCGTAACTAACAGAGACGGAATAAAATCCGGAATCTGCCAATTGCAAAGAAGGAAATGATAAAAGGGAAGAAGTGGCGCCAGGAATTGGAACTCCGTTTTTCTTCCATTGAAAAAAGGCCTGTTTTACTGTACTTAACGCAACAGAATACTGCAAAAGACTGTCCTTCATCCAGGTAGTATCTTTGGGCTGGGAAGTAATAACAGGTAGATTTTCTATTGACTTGATGATGAGCTGAGGAGGATTGCTGCCATTTTCTTTTGAATTCAGTTCGACAATATCCTCATAACCTGGCATTTGACTTAGCTCAATTCCAATAGAATTTCTTAGACTCCCTTCTTTTTGTGCCTTTACATATGAAGTTACATCCCATTCATAATATTTTCCAGTTGTGCCTGTAATGGTTTTTTCATCATTCCAGACACCAGATTCAGCTGGTTTGTTGTTCCAGTTGATTACGGGTTCATTCCAAACAGAAGTGTTGACCAAACCAGTGGGTCTGATACGGACAGGATTGGTATGGCTGGGTTGATGTCTGGCAAACGCTCTGAGTTTGGCTGCC
>JAIXQU010000198.1 GCA_027485575.1 Cytophagaceae bacterium | reverse complement strand
TTTCCCTTCAGTATCTGGAATGGGTAAAACTACGCCCCAGTCTAAGTCCCGGGTTACCGCCCTCGGTTGAAGTCCCTGGTCTATCCAACTTTTACATTGGCCATAAACATTTGGTTTCCAATCTTTATGTTGTTCCAAAATCCATTCTCTCAACCAGGGTTCATATTGGTCTAATGGAAGATACCAATGTTTGGTTTCCTTTAGGGTAGGAGGGGCCCCACTCAACATAGAATGTGGATTTTTTAATTCAGATGGGCTTAAAGTTGACCCGCAATTTTCACATTGGTCACCATAAGCATTTTCAAAACTACAAATAGGACAGGTACCCTGAATGTATCTATCAGCCAGAAATTGATTGGCCTTCTCATCAAAGTATTGCTCGGTAGTTTTTTCAATAAACTGGCCTGCATCGTACATTTTCTTAAAAAAGTCTGAGGCAGTTTTATGGTGGGTAGAATTGGAAGTTCTTGAATAAATGTCAAAATTGATTCCAAAGCCTGCAAAACTATCCTGAATAATTTTGTGGTATTTATCCACAGCTTCCTGGACGGAGATTCCTTCCTTTTTTGCCCTAATCGTTACAGGAACCCCATGTTCATCTGACCCGCAAACAAATAGTATTTCTTCTTTTTTAAGTCTTTTATATCGAACATAGACGTCAGCTGGCAAATAAACACCAGCCAAATGACCAATATGGACAGGGCCATTGGCGTAGGGTAGGGCAGCAGTAACTAAAGTCCTGGAAAATTCAGGTTTTGACATGAAATAGAATTAAGAATGCAAAAATGGTGAATTGAACTCTGATTCCGAAGACAAACAAAGAATAAGCCTTTTGTATTTTTCTCTCAGGAAAGATTCCAACTTTTTAAATGGTTTGTATTTTTTTAAAAATAAAGCAACTATTTCAACCATCCTGAGTTATTGTATTTGAATTTTGTAAGCAGATGATAACTAAAAAATAATAAATATCAATAGATGTCCTGCTTACCTTTGTTTCAAGATTTTTCAATCTTTTAGACCGCAATTATGACCAAAACCCTTTCAGTAAGCGACCCAATTCGTTTTGTTTCAAAGGACAGAAGTACTTTTTTCCCAACTTTACGAAAACGAATAGATCAATACTTTATTGACAATAAAATTTCAAAGCACGCCAATAATGAAATGGTTATCAAGACCATAGCCTTGTTAAGCGGATATGTTTTGCCTTATATTTGTATGCTTTCGTTCCATGTAACCGGACTTGCTGGCTATATTTTATATGCTTTCATGGGTGTTTGTGTGGCTGGAATAGGAATGAGTGTCATGCATGATGCTAACCATGGGGCATATTCTAAAAAACAAAAAGTTAATGATTGGGTTGGGCTAAGCCTTAATTTTCTTGGCGGTGCAGTTTTTAACTGGAAACTTCAACACAATGTTCTTCATCATAATTACACAAATATTGCGACCCATGATGATGATATCAAAGAAAGACTTGCCTTAAAGTTTAATCCCCATATCCAAACAAAAAGCGTTCATAAATATCAATATATCTATGCCTTTTTTATGTATGGCTTAATCACTCTTTATTGGGTTCTGGCTAAAGATTTAGTTCAATTCATTAAGTTTTCGAAACAAGGGGTCAATAAAAATTCTAAGTCTGAAAATCTGGTTTTGTTCCTGAAAATGACCTCAATGAAGATTTTATACTTTTTTGGAATGATATTTTTGCCAATTTATGTTTTAGATTTTCCTGGCTTCTTTATTATTACCGGCTTTGTGCTTATGCATTTCATTGCAGGTATAATTTTAACAGTTGTATTTCAACTAGCCCATACAGTGGAAGGTACAAGTCATCCACTGGCAAATGAGACAGGCGTTGTAGAGAATGACTGGGCTATCCACCAGTTGAATACTACAGTTAACTTTTCAAGGCATAACAAGCTCATTAGCTGGTATGTAGGTGGCTTAAACTTTCAGGTTGAACATCATCTTTTTCCAAAGATTTGTCATGTACATTATCCGGCTTTGGCTCCAATTGTTAAAGAAACTGCAGAAGAATTTGGCGTTCCGTATCTGGAAAACAAAACGTTTGGTGATGCGTTCATGTCTCATGTGCACTTTTTGAAATACCTCGGGGAGATGCCTTCCATGGAGGAAGCCATTGGTTAGGGAGGCAGATCCTGGCTTTAATCATTCTTGTTGTCAGAAATAAATTGCTAACTCTGGTGAATTGTCTATGTCATTGGCTTTAAGTTGTTTAAACAATTAAGGCCGATTTTTATGGAGATTTTTTAAATTTAAAATTTTTATCACAAGGCAAAGTGATATTTAATCAATAGTTATTAAACTCAAACTCATTTTATTCCGAAAAAAATAGTTGGTTAATTCAATCTCAAATTGGCAAAGGTTTTGTCCAGTTAGTAAAAAGATTGTTATTCCATCAAAAAGAAATAATGCAGAAACTCTGGATATGTTTTTCAGGATTCTGGATATATTCAGCTTTAAGAATTACAATTTAAAAGATAAAAATTTCCGATTCGATTTAAAAGACTGTGCGCCAGGAATATCCCTATTATTTTGTTATATAATTTATATTATGTTAAGTAGATGATAAATAACCAAACCCCTCCTAAGCAAGGGAAATGGTTATTTGAAAGATTCAATTTCAAAATGAAAAACGAATTACTCGAAACGAAGGTGTTTAACTGACTCTCCGGAGTTTGCCAGTTCCAGCAAAGAATCAATTCCAATTTGCAAATGCTTTTCAGCAAAAGACGAAGTTACCTTGTTGTCTGATTTGGAAGTTTTTACACCTTCAGGAACCATTGGATTGTCAGATACCAAAAGCAAAGCACCTTTTGGAATATCATTTACAAATCCAACAACAAAAATGGTCGCAGTTTCCATATCAATTGCCATTGCCCGTAATTCCCTCAGATATTCTTTAAACTTATCGTCGTGCTCCCAAACCCTTCTGTTTGTTGTGTAAACAGTTCCTGTCCAATAGTCTAACTCATGTTTTTTTATCATTGAAGATACTGACCGTTGTAAGCGGAATGATGGTAAAGCAGGAATTTCCGGCAAAGCATAATCGTTGCTGGTACCTTCTCCTCTAATGGCTGCAATGGGTAAAATTAAATCCCCGATTTGAGTTTTCTTTTTTAAGCCTCCGCATTTTCCCAAAAACAAAACTGCAGCGGGTGAAATGGCCGATAGCAAATCCATTACAGTGGCTGCCATGGCAGAACCCATTCCAAAATTGATAATGGTAATTCCATTGGCAGTGGCAGTTTGCATAGGTTTATCTTGTCCAATCACTGGTACATCAAATTTATCTGCAAACATCTGGACATAATTAATAAAATTAGTAAGTAGAATATATTTACCAAATTGGTCTAATGCTGTTCCCGTGTACCTTGGAAGCCAGTCGTTTACAATTTCTTCTTTTGTTTTCATATTTAAAGTCATTCAAAGTACAATGCTACATTTTTTTATCGAATTCAGATTTTCTCATTTTTGAAGTTGATTTAAGCTGGTAATTGAAAATAGTGTGTTCAATATTCGGCATTCTGGCAAGGTTAATGTTCTTTTGGGGTCATGGTTGAATCAGATAAATTGAGAATACTTTTTCTTGGAACACCGGAGTTTGCGGCTACGGTTTTAAAAAAGTTAATTTTTGAAAATGCAAACATTGTTGCAGTAGTTACCGCTCCGGATAAACCCAGTGGCCGGGGCCTCCATTTACACCAAAGTGCTGTAAAAGAAGTGGCTTTGGCTCATAATTTAAAAGTTTTACAACCCGAAAAACTAAGAAATGAGGAATTTCTTGAGGAGTTAAAAAGCCTTGAAATTGATCTGGGAATTGTGGTGGCATTCAGGATGTTGCCTGAAACGGTTTGGAGAATGCCAAAATTAGGAACTTTCAATCTTCATGCCTCCCTCCTACCACAATACAGAGGTGCAGCTCCAATCAATTGGGCGATTATAAACGGCGAATCAGAAACTGGAATTACTACGTTTTTTCTTCAACACGAAATAGATACCGGAAACCTGTTATTGCAGCAAAAAGTGCCCATTCAACCCGAAGAAAACGTGGGAATGCTGTATGATAAATTGATGAATTTAGGTTCCGATTTGGTTTGGAAAACAGTTCAGGGCATTGCAGATAATTCAATTCAGGATTTTCCTCAACCTGGAAATTGCGAAAATTATGCACCCAAGATTTTTAAAGAGACCTGCCTTTTGGATTTTTCAAAACCCGCCGCCCAGGTCCATAACAGGGTAAGAGGCCTCTCCCCTATTCCCTCGGCTTTTACAATTTGGAACGGTAAGAACCTGAAAATCATATCTTCTGACAAGACAGAATTGCCTTGTAGTGACCCACCAGGAACTTTTAAGCAGATTTCAAGTGGGGTTCTTGCTGTTTCAACACAAGATTATTGGTTGATTTTGAATGAAATACAACCCGAAGGAAAGCGAAAAATGACAGGAAAAGAATTTCTTGCAGGCCATAAAATAGAAAAGCTATGACAAAATTAAGTGTGAATATTAATAAGGTTGCCACCCTCCGAAATGCGAGAGGAGGAAACAACCCCGATGTTTTGAAATTTGCAGTTGACTGCGAAAGATATGGTGCGGATGGAATCACTGTTCACCCTCGTCCTGACGGCCGGCATATCCGATATGAGGATGTGAGAGGATTAAAACACCTGGTTAAAACCGAATTCAATATTGAAGGATATCCCGATTCTTCTTTTTTGGATTTAATTGGTGAAATAAGACCGCATCAGGCCACTTTGGTACCAGATCCTCCGGAGGCCCTGACCTCAAATGCCGGATGGGACACAGTTAAACATTATGATTTCCTGAAGGAAATTATTTCCCGGATTCAATCCTTTGGCGTTCGGGTTTCTATATTCATTGAGCCTAATAAGACCTTGATTTACAAGGCGGCATCACTTGGGGCTGACAGAATTGAGCTATATACCGAACCCTACGCACTTCAATATCCTGCTTCCCCCCAGAAAGCAGTTCATCCCTTTGTGGAAGGCGCAATTTGGGCACAGGATGCACATCTTGGCGTAAATGCAGGACATGATTTAAATCTTGAAAATCTTGCTTATTTTTATTCACATGTTCCTCATTTACAGGAAGTTTCTATCGGTCATGCCTTAATTTCTGATGCCTTGTATTTTGGCATCGAAAATACAATTCAAATGTACAAAAGGCAATTATTACCTGTTTAGCAGAATTAGTTTTCTGCAAAAAGTCCAAACATGGTTGAACCGGAACCTGACATGGAAGCATAAAATGCTCCTTTCTCATATAGTTCTTCTTTTATTTTGGCCAATTCAGGAAATTCAGGAAAAACAGAAGCTTCAAAATCATTTTTTAGCTCTTCCTTCCATGTATCCTTGGGTTGAAGGAGAATCTGAGCGATTCCTTTTTGGGGTTCTGATGGTTTAATATTTGCAAATGCCTGAGCTGTAGAAATATGTATTCCTGGAAATACAAATTCCACCCTGAAATTATCCTCAGATAAATCAATTGGAGTAAGCTCCTCTCCCCTACCCGTTCCAAGCATCGGCGAATTGTGAAGAAAAAAAGCACAGTCACTTCCTAACGAGGAAGCCATTTTCTGAAGACGTGGATCTGTTCGCGACCAATCACAAATATCTGCCAACATTTTCAGGGCAAAAGTTGCATCTGAAGATCCCCCGCCAAGTCCACCTCCTGAAGGTATTTTTTTAAACAAATGCCAGTCAAAACCAATCAATCCCGGTTCATATTCTCTGAACATTTGAAAAGCCTTCCAAACCAGATTGTCTTCTATAGGTCCTTGCCAGTCAGTGTTGTAAGTCTTTATGGTTGAATCATCACTTGAATTTTGGATTACTTCCAATGCATCCGTTAATGATTTAACAGGATAAAAGCAGGTTTCAAGGTCATGAAACCCATCATTTCTTTTCCTCAGAATATGTAAACCGAGGTTGATTTTGGCGTGCGGAAAAACTAACATATTGGCTTAAATCTTATTAAAAACCAATTAAGGCAAAGGAAACTATCATTTTATATTTCAATAATGGGCATTAAAATTTCAAATTAGGATTGGTATTTTTCTCTCCAAAAGAGTTTTTCTTTTTCTCTTTCCAGAATCAAATTGGCAATTCCAGAAACATGCTTCTCCGCTGGTTGAGAAATAACAAAATTGAACTTTTCTTCATTTATATCCAGCCTGTAAAGCAGAAGAATAAGTTTATTGAAGTCCTTATCTAAAAGCTGCCGGACTTTTTTTTCAAGAAGTATCAAAAGGTCTGATTCTGAAATTTCTTCTGTTTCACCGGAAATTTCCAATTCAAGCCCTTGCAGGTCTCTTATAATGATTGAGCCGGATTTACCTGATTTTTCTTTCATCATTTTTTTACTTTGCCTTGAACCAGTTTGAAATTCAAGTTATCAAAATGATTTGCTAAAGCTGAAATTTAAATCAAATAATGGTATGATGATAATAAAAAAACAAAAGGTATAAACTGAAACTATAAAAGGAGATGAATCCTGAAAATCATCTCCTTTTAAAAAAATATTCATTACTACTTTAGCTTATACACCAAACCTACCGCCAACACATGCTTGAATTGGATTTTGGGTCCGGTTTTTCCACTTTTATCCAGTATTTTGATGTCATCATCATAAATCAGGTTGGTATTAAAGCTAACCTGAATCAATTTATTAACGGACATCAAAATGGCGTTGTCCCAGAAAACATCTATCAGTTGGGGTGTTTTGTAGTTCATGAACAAGTTCAAATTGGTTTGGTAAGTAATATTGTCCATCACCTTATATTTAAAAGCTGTGTTTAAATAGGCTCCAAATTCAGACCGCATTTTTTTTCCAGCTTTTACTCCATAAGCCCCTGCATCAGAAAGGGTTTTGTCATTCACTATGGTTACTTTTGAGGTAACCGGAGAGACCATGGCATAAAACATATCTCCTTTTTTGTATTCAAATCCGATAGAACCCACTGCAAATGCCGGAGCCAATAAATTGGAAATAAATTCATCCGCTAAAATTTCAGAACCATCTGGGGCTTTTGATTTTACATCATATTTATATCCTTTATCAAACTGTGTTCTGAAATCCCCCAAGGCAGCAAATCCCCAATGCTTATTGAGCGCCCGGCTATACTTGGTTGTAAAAACAAATCTATCTTCAGATTTACGAAGTTTTACAGGTGCTCCATCTCCACCAAGTCGGGTCACACCATATCCCATTTCCAAAAGATTGCTCCATTGGTTTTTGTCTTTGACGTAATTGGCGTAAGCGGTAAAAATACTAGTTAGCGTTAATGCATTCTGTCCCCCTCCTTGCCAGTTAACCAATCCTGTATTGGTGAAATTTGTATTGATGGTTGCGCCTGTTTTCCAATTCTTTAATGAATCTGGCTTGACATCTGCCACTTTAACCTTCATGGCATTTTCAACATCAGCCTTATTCATCTCATTTATATTCTGGCCAAAAGCGTTCAAGGCCGCCATTATTGGCAGAGCTAGTAATATTTTCTTCATGGTTAAAAAAAGTTTACTTTTTAAGCAAATCCCGAATTTCACCTAGAAGTATTTCTTCTTTTGAAGGTGCAGGTGGCGCCGCTGGTGCCGCTTCCTCTTTTGCTTTTGCTGCATTTATTCCTTTGATTATCAGGAACAAAACAAATGCAATAATGACAAAGTTAATGGTAGCAGAAAGAAACATGCCATATTTAACTGAGCCAAAAATGGTCAACTCTTCCAGTTTTGTAAGATTGGCTGCTTCTAAAGCTGGTTTTAAAAGTAATGGTGTGATTACATCATCTATCAATGAACTGACAATTTTACCAAAAGCCCCTCCGATGATTACACCTATCGCAAGGTCAACTACGTTGCCATTCACAGCAAATTGTTTAAATTCGGAAACAAATCCCATTTTTATATTAAATTAAATTGTTGAACTATTGGCCAAACCAACGAATTAGAATAGTAAAAAGCAAATTTTATAAATGCCTATTTAATTGTTCTATAGCAATTGACTATTCCTTTTAAATCTGAAAATACAAGGAATTCAAAAATTTAAATCAGGATTGTAATTATCAAAAATATGTAGATTTGCACCTAATGAAATCATTGGGCGTAATTCTCTTGGCCATCTGGATCACATTGGGTAGTTTCATGCCCCAGAATGATATGGAAGAACTGGTCAAAATCCCCAACCTGTACGCCCATTTTGAGGAACATAAATCCCAGCATAACAATCAATTAAGCTTTCTGGATTTTATTGCTGAGCACTACAGCACCAAAGATTGCGAAGACAAAGATCACAAACAATTGCCCTTTTTTGAACACCAGATTTCAGGCCTGGTATTTCTCATTCCGCAATTTTCTATAGAATTGTTGCAGACTTTCGAATTCATTCCTAAAGTATATTCTCCTGATTCACAGTCCGAAGTGATTACCATTTCGCAATCTGTCTGGCAGCCTCCCCGGCTTGTTTGAAGTTAATTAAGGTGCATTAATTGAAATTCAATTTCTATCATGCACCGAAATAGCTGAATTGGCTTTAAACCTATGAATTATCCAGGTTTAACTATTTACCAATTACCAGCTACTATCTACTAATTTCTTTTTCCTAATTACTTTTTCCTTAATCCATGCTTGACCGCATTATATATTTTTCTATACACAACAAGCTGATTATCGCGATTTTGGTCCTGGCTTTAATCGGCTGGGGAACCTGGGCTGGACTCAGGCTTCCCATTGATGCTGTGCCTGATATTACCAATAACCAGGTGCAGGTGATTACCTATTCGCCTTCACTTTCACCTTCGGAAGTAGAGCGTTTTATCACCTATCCCATTGAGTTGGGCCTTTCCAACATTCCTCAATTAGAGGAGGTCAGGTCTATTTCCCGCTTTGGACTTTCTGTGGTAACAGCTGTATTTTCAGATGAAACGGATGTTTACTGGGCCAGGCAGCAGGTTTCCGAAAGGTTGCAATCTGCATCGGCCCAAATACCGGCCAGCCTCGGCAGACCAGAACTTGGGCCAGTCTCCACGGGCTTGAGTGAGATTTATCAATATACCCTGGAGCCAGAAAAGGGATATGAAAAGTCTTTTAACCTGACAGAATTACGCACCATTCAGGATTGGACAATCCGTAGAAATTTGCTTGGAACACCCGGAATAGCCGATGTGAGCAGTTTTGGCGGTTTTGTGAAGCAGTATGAAATATCCATTGAACCTGAAAAACTCAGAGCGATGGATATTTCTATTCAGGAAGTTTTTGATGCTGTGCAAAAAAACAACCAGAATTCCGGTGGCTCCTACATTGCAAAAGGCTCAGAATCATGGTATATCCGGAGTGAAGGTTTGCTTAACAATTTGGATGAAATAGGACAGGTCGTGGTTAAAAAAACTTCCTCTGGCTTTCCGGTTTTGGTGAAAGATTTGGCAACTGTTCGCTTCGGGCATTCAGTTCGTTTCGGAGCCATGACCATTGACAACAAGGGGGAGGCCGTAGGTGGAATAGTGCTTATGCTCAAAGGAGAAAACTCTGGTAAGGTAAGCAAAGTAGTTGCTGAAAAGATGGAAGAAATCAAAAAGACACTTCCCAAAGGATTAAAAATCAACGTTTTTCTGGACCGTTCAGATCTGATATACAGGGCCATCAACACAGTAAAAACCAACCTGATGGAAGGTGCTTTGATTGTAATTTTTGTCCTGGTGCTTATCCTTGGAAACTTCAGAGCGGGGCTTATTGTTGCATCCGTCATCCCGCTTTCCTTGCTTTTTGCTTTGGGATTGATGCAGTTTTTTGGCGTTTCGGGCAATCTGATGTCACTGGGTGCCATCGATTTTGGAATCATTGTAGATGGTGCCGTCATTATTGTAGAAGCCACTTTACACCATCTAAGTCTTTCATCTTCAAGTAAAAAGCTCAACCAGCAGGAAATGGATCTTAAAGTGTACGAGTCGGCCTCCAAAATCCGTAGCTCAGCAGCCTTTGGGGAAATCATTATCCTGATTGTGTATTTACCCATTCTGGCTTTGACTGGCATAGAAGGCAAAATGTTTCGGCCTATGGCTCAAACCGTTGCATTTGCCATTGCAGGTGCATT
Organism: Cytophagaceae bacterium; assembly: GCA_027485575.1. Classification (GTDB taxonomy): domain Bacteria; phylum Bacteroidota; class Bacteroidia; order Cytophagales; family Flexibacteraceae; genus CAMDMI01. The sequence goes on along the minus strand of JAIXQU010000198.1, from coordinate 10,221 downwards.
TATATTGAGTTTGACTTATGTGCCCATGGTTTCCGCTTTGTTTCTGAGTAAAACAGTGGACCATAAAATGGGATTGGCCGACAAGGCAATTGAAACTATTTTTAATCTGTATAAACCGGTTTTAAACCTTTGCCTTCAATGGAAATATATGGTAATCAGTTTCTTCGTTTTGCTTTTTGGGCTAAGTCTATTTGTGTTTTCAAGTTTGGGTGGAGAATTTATACCAAGTCTGGATGAAGGTGATTTTGCAGTAGAAACCCGCCTGATTCCAGGTACTTCACTTGAAAAAACGATAGAAGTGAGCTTGAAGGCCGGTGAAATATTAAAGGCCAGATTTCCGGAAGTGAAACAGGTCATCGGAAAGATAGGTACCTCTGAAATTCCAACTGACCCAATGCCTTTTGAAGCCTGTGACATGATGATAATTCTGAAAGACAAGAAGGAATGGAAATCGGCTGACAGCAAAGAGGAACTGGCCGAAAAAATGCAGGTGGCTTTGTCAGAAATTCCGGGTGTCAATTTTGGTTTTCAGCAACCGATTCAAATGAGATTCAATGAGTTGATGACCGGTGCCAGGCAGGATGTAGCCATTAAAATTTATGGAGATGATGCAGACCAACTGGCTGGATTGGCACAGAAAATGGGCAGAATCATTCAACATGTGGATGGATTAAAAGACTTATACATTGAACAAATAACTGGTTTGCCGGAGATGGTTGCCAAAATAAACAGGGAAAAACTGGCCATGTACAACCTGAGTGTGGAAGATGTAAATGCAGCCATTTCTTCAGGATTTGCAGGTGCTGTGGTTGGAAAGGTGTACGAAGGTGAAAAGAACTTTGACATCGCCATTCGTCTGGATTCTGCCAGCCGGAATCAGATTGAAGACATTCGCAATTTGTACGTACATACACCTGACGGCCAGTCAATTCCCATTTCAGAAGTTGCTGATGTTGAATTCAAATTGGGCCCAAACCAGATTCAGCGAGACAATGCCAGACGCAGGATAACGGTTGCTTTTAATGTGAGGGGAAAAGATGTGGAAACTGTGGTTACTGAAGTTCAATTGTTGCTTTCAAAAAAGCTAAAACTACCTGAGAGTTACTATTTTACCGTGGGCGGGCAGTTTAAAAACCTGAAGGAAGCCAAGGAAAGATTGAGTCTTGCCGTACCGATTGCCTTGGCCTGTATTCTGCTATTGTTGTTCTTCACTTTTGGCTCCGTAAAGCAAAGTCTGGTTATTTTTACTGCGATTCCACTCTCTGCGATTGGTGGAATTTTCGCCCTTTGGTTACGGGATATGCCTTTTAGCATTTCAGCAGGAATTGGATTTATTGCCCTTTTTGGCGTGGCCGTTTTGAATGGAATAGTTCTAATCTCGGAATTTAATTATCTTAAAAAGAAGGGATTTGCAAATTTGAAGCAGTTGATTTTTGATGGAACCAAAGCACGTTTGCGGCCAGTTTTAATGACCGCTTTGGTAGCCTCCCTTGGCTTTTTTCCAATGGCATTTTCATCTGGAGCTGGAGCTGAAGTGCAGAAACCATTGGCAACTGTGGTGATTGGAGGTTTGGTTTCAGCAACCATCCTGACCTTGTTTATTCTCCCGATTTTGTATTGGATTACTGAGAAAAAGCAGTTTTCAAAGCTCAATAACGCCGTTGTGGGTTTGTTGTTTTTCATTTCATTGCCCATGTTATCCAATGCACAGACCCGCACCATTTCGTTAACAGAAGCCCTGAACGAAACTCAAAAAGCACATCCTGCTTTGTTGGCAAAACAGTTGCGGATTGACGCCCAAAAGGAATTTCAGAAAAGCTATTCAGATATTGGTAAAACCGCATTTGGACTTCAATATGGGCAATACAATAGTTATTTTCGGGACAATGCATTGTCGGTAAGTCAAACGCTTCCAATGCCCGGAACAATGGGAAAAGTTCGGCAACTGTATGAAAATCAAACCAAAAGGACTGAAATTTCTTTAAGCCAAACGGAAAACGAATTGGCATTTGAGGTAAAGAAGTCTTTCCAGACATTGGTGTATTTTCAACAAAGAAATCGCTATCTCATTTCTTTGGATTCCCTGTATCAAAAACTGGAAAAGGGTGCTGCCCTTCGTTTTAAAACCGGTGAAACCAATCTGTTGGAAAAAGCAGTTGCAGAAAGCCAGAGACAAGGAATCCAATCTCAAATCATTCAAAATCAGGCAGATGTTCGGATTACAACCATGAGTTTACAGACTTTGATGCAATCTAAAGATAGTCTGGTGGCTGATGAAAAAAGTATGGATGGTATTGACATTGGAGATGCCATTTCTGCGGATTTGATTGCCCAAAATCCAGCTGTAAAACTTGCCAGAAAGGATGTTGAAATCAGTCAGCAACATGTAATCGTTGAAAAAGCGAAACTGTTGCCAGATTTTACAATTGGATATTTCAACCAATCGCTTCGGGGAATTCCATTGGAAAATGGAACTGTAGCTTCTGGTGGAAACCGGTTTCAAGGCATCAATGCAGGTTTGCAATTTCCGCTTTGGAGTCGCCCGCAAATGGCTAGAATAAAATTTGCAGAACGTGGGACCAAGGCCAGCGAGGCCGAATTGAAAACGGTTGAAATTCAGCTCAGTAACCAATTAAAAATGGCCTTGGAAGAACATAAAAAATTAAAAAACCAATTGGTTTTTCAGGAAACTGTGGCCAAACCGACCTCAAATCTGATAAGAACACAAGCCATCAAAAGCTTTGAAACAGGTTCTTCCAGTTTATTGGAAGTTGCCACGGCACTAAAAAGCGTTTTAGCAACAGAAGAACAATTGCTTCAAATCCGTAACCAGCTCATGCAGAGTAAATTTTATATTCAATACTTGATATCAAATCCTTAAAATTTAAGACAATGACTTTTAAAAATTTTCAAATATTTATATCCTTTTTGTTCCTTTTCCTGGCTTCATGCAGTTCAAAAAAAGAAGAAAAGACGCAGGAAGAAGCCCCTATAAACCATTTGGTTATTCTATCTGAAGCCCAATTTAAAAATGCCGGAATCAGTTTCGGAAAAGCAGATGTTAAGAATCTGCCAGGTTTTGTGGAAGCCACTGGTATTCTGGATGTTCCACCTCAAAACCTGGTGAATGTCTCGGCAATGATGGCGGCTTTTGTTAAATCTACCAAGCTGTTGCAAGGCCAACATGTGCACAAAGGTGAGGTGTTGGTTGTACTTCAAAATCAGGAATTTATCACCATGCAGCAGGAATATTTGTCCAACAAAAGCAAACTGGAATTTCTCGAAACTGAAACCAGGCGTCAGAAGGAACTTTCGGCTGAAAATGTTTCATCGGCTAAGGTTTATCAACAAAGCAATTCTGAACTTCAAACTTTAAAAGCTGGACAATCTGGATTGCATAAAAAGTTACAAATCATGGGTTTTCAAATGGCACAATTGGAAAAAGGCCAGATTCAGTCTGAACTTTCGGTGATTTGTCCCATCGATGGATTTGTAACGGAGGTTAAGGTAAACGTGGGTAAATACGTGCAGCCCAATGATTTGATTTGCGAAATAGTGGACTTGAGCCACCTTCATGCCGAACTTGCAGTGTTTGAGAAGGATGCCCCCAAACTAAAAATTGGCCAAAAAATTGATTTCAGATTGGCTGGAAATCTTTCCAAAACCTATCAGGCTGAAATTTATCTGATAAACAAAAAAATAAATCCAGATAAAACCGTTCGTGTACATGGCCATTTGGAATCTGACATTCCGGAACTTTTACCCAATATGTCTATAAAGGCAAGCATTGAGGTAGAAAATAATATGGCACAAGTGGTTCCCAATGAGGCCATTGTGAGCTTTGGCCGGGAGAAATTTGTATTCGTTTCAAAAGGGAAAGACACCAAAGGCAATTTTCAATTTGAGAAAATTCTGGTTAAAACGGGCATTCAAGGTGCAACAGAAACCGAGATTCTGGAGCCGGTAGATCTATCCGGTTTGCAAAACCAATTGGTTGTAATTGGCGCCCACGATTTGCTGGCTGTTTTGGAGAATGCAGGTGAAGAAGAATAAAAGAAAATCCATATAGCCTCTATTTTTCCTGAAACAGAAAATCAAAAAAGACTATTTTTAAAAATTAGGGGCACTTTCTTCACTTATTTTTCTAAAAAAGACACAACCATTAGAAGCGCCTTTTCTAGCCGTAAGGAATAACAATCCGGACATATTTTCACAATATTTTTGAGTAGCAAAGCTGCCAATGATGTTAAAATCTTTTCCGACAAGGTGGGTAGTTTCATTTGGGTCATTTAACGGAAAAATGCAGTACCTGGCAAAATCCATTTTTAATGAAAAGTCAGGTTCGGAACCTGGTTCAATTGACTCTAAAATACCATCATTTCGCATTACATAAGATTTATTTTCGATTTTTCCATTTACGTCTTCTGGAATTAAAAATTTGATTACCAGGCAGTTTTTATCTGATGACTTGCCATGCTTATAGGTTTCCATTTTTATCCAAACATCTACATTTGGCAAAATTCCAGGTAAATTTTTTCTGTTTCTAAACTGGTAATACCCACTCAATTCTTCAACTTTATTAAAATGGGCTTGTTTGAAAAATTGACCATCAGTCACAGGAACAAATTGACTTTTAAATTTTCCAATTTTCCTTCTCAGAGAATCACAGGATTTAATTTTAGAAGCAATATCAAAAAAATCACTGCCCAGAAAGACTTTCTTATATTGGTTTTGGAAATCGAATTTCTTAATGGAACCATTGGAAAATGCCTCAAGATCTTCCATCAAAACAGAGGCACCTCTTGATGTTCTTTTTGCCGGATAAGTCATTCCGCTAAATCCTGAAAATTCTTTGGATTTGGATTCCCCTGTTTGCCCGATTGTGCTTTGGGTTGAGAATAAAAAAGCCAAAATGGCAATCCAGAAAGAAATATGAAGATTCGAAGCTTTCACTATTTGATGGTGTGAGTTGAAAGTCCAAAGGTAGAGTCTGAAATTCAAAGTAAAAAAGTTAAAACTCTTGTTTTATAATATTTAGTTGTAAGTCAAAACAATACAGAATAGAAATCTTTGACATATAAATTTATGTTTGAATTCTCTTCGAAGAATTTTCTGCAGTAAAACTTTTGGTGGTGATTTCAAATACCGATGCACTTATTGCAAAACAAAATGAAAGAAATCTCATTTTCTGGGAGTTAGGTTAACTCTCTTGGGCCCATTTTTTCAAAAAGTCATTCTTAATAATGATTTCATAATTAGAAAATCAAATTGGCTTTTTTAACCGATAGAAATTCTGCTAGTCCCGATTTGCAAAGAAATTAAAAGATTTTGCCCTATTTCGCGGTTCGTTTTTTGAAACCAACATGAATACCGACCAACTGAAGTCTCTTCAGACCCGCCTCTCTGACCTGAGGGGCTATCTTTGACTACGATACCAAAAAGGCCGAAATAGCCGAAAAAGAACATTCTACACTTGCCCCGGATTTCTGGGACGATGCAAAAGAAGCCCAATCTAAAATGAAAGAAATCCAGGCCATCAAGGTTTGGACCAATGCATTTGAGCAGATTTCAACCAAAATTTCTGACCTTGAGACTTTGCTGGAATTTTATGAAATGGGGGAAGTGACAGAGGATGAGTTAGATGAGGAATATAAACAAACCGAAAAATCACTCGAAGAACTTGAATTTAAAAAAATGCTATCTGGTGAAGAGGACCAGATGTCAGCCATTTTAGAAATCAACCCCGGCGCTGGTGGAACGGAAAGTCAGGATTGGGCTGAAATGCTGTACCGGATGTATCTGATGTTTGGCCAAAAGCAAGGATTTGATGTAAAACAAATAGACTATCAGGCCGGCGATGGAGCAGGCATAAAATCTGCAACCCTGGAAATCGACGGACAGTTTGCTTACGGACTTTTGAAAGCTGAAATTGGTGTGCACCGCCTTGTTCGTATTTCTCCTTTCGATTCCAATGCCAGAAGGCACACTTCTTTTGCTTCTGTTTTTGTTTATCCGGTTGCCGATGATACCATCAAAATCGAGGTTAATCCAGCCGATGTGTTGTTGGATACTTCCCGATCGGGAGGAGCAGGTGGACAAAATGTAAACAAAGTGGAAACCAAAGTTCAGCTTACCCACGTGCCGACGGGCATAGTTGTGGTTTGCCAGGTGGAGCGGTCGCAATTGGCCAACAGAGAAAGGGCAATGCAAATGCTGAAATCCAAACTCTACCAATTGGAATTGGACAAGCGAAACGAAGAAAAAGCCAAGGTTGAAAGTTCCAAAAAGAGGATTGATTTCGGGTCGCAAATCAGAAATTATGTTTTGCATCCGTACAAATTGGTAAAAGACAACCGGACAGGTGTGGAAACCTCAGATACCCAAGGTGTGCTGGATGGTGAAATAATGGAATTTATCAAAGGTTACCTGCTGATGCAGGACTGATCCACGTTTGGTTTTTTGGGTTCAAAAATGAGCTTTTGAACCTTCTTATGGGAGATATTAAAGTCTGACCCAGGGTTGAAAATATCTTTTTCCAAACCTTCAATTTGATTTTTGAATAGAATTTTGGCCAATTTCTTCCTTAATTTGCCGGCCAGACAAGTTTGTAGTTGTCTGGACATAACATTATGAATATCAACATTACCCTGCCTGACGGTTCTGTAAGGCAGTATCCAAAAGGGTCAAGCGCAATGGACGTTGCCCTTTCCATCTCCGAAGGATTGGCCAGAAATGTACTGGCAGCCAAAGTAAAAGGAGAAACCATCGAATCTAACCGCCCCATTGATTCTGACTCCTCATTGCAATTGCTCACCTGGAATGATGCCGAAGGAAAAAAGACCTTTTGGCACTCTTCAGCGCATTTAATGGCCGAAGCCCTGGAGGCTTTGTACCCGGGTACCAAATTTGGAATCGGTCCTCCCATTGAAACAGGTTTTTATTATGATATCGACCTGGGTGGTCAACCTTTTGGCTCAGAAGATTTTGAAAAAGTAGAAGCCAAAATGCTGGAACTGGCCCGGCAGAAGAATGCTTTTGTACGAACTCCTATGTCAAAGAAAGAAGCCATTTCTTATTTTGAGGAAAAAGGAGATGAATACAAATTGGAATTGCTTCAGGATTTGGAAGATGGTTCCATCACCTTTTATAACCAGGGAAATTTCACGGATTTATGCCGTGGGCCACATATTCCGGATACAGGCTTTATCAAGGCAGCAAAGCTGATGAATGTTGCCGGTGCATATTGGCGGGGAGATGAGAAAAGGAAACAAATGACCCGGATTTATGCCGTCACTTTTCCAAAAGACAAGGAGTTAAAAGATTATTTATTCCTACTGGAAGAAGCTAAGAAACGGGATCATAGGAAGTTGGGCAAAGAACTTGAACTTTTTGCTTTTTCTGATAAGGTTGGACAGGGATTGCCACTTTGGTTGCCAAAAGGTGCAATATTAAGAGATCGTCTGGAACAGTTTCTAAAAAAGGCACAGGTAAAAGCGGGTTATTCTCCCGTAGTTACACCGCACATAGGTTCGAAGCAATTGTATGTAACTTCCGGCCATTATGAAAAATATGGAAAAGATTCCTTTCAGCCCATCCGCACTCCGGATGAAGATGAGGAGTTTTTGTTAAAACCGATGAACTGCCCCCACCATTGCGAAATCTACAAAACCAAGCCTCGGAGCTATCGGGATTTACCCCTTCGCCTTGCTGAGTTTGGGACTGTATATCGCTATGAAATGAGTGGAGAACTTCATGGCTTGACAAGGGTTCGTGGTTTTACGCAGGACGATGCCCATATTTTTTGCCGGCCAGATCAGGTGAAAGAAGAATTTGTAAAGGTAATCGACCTGGTTCTTTACGTTTTTAAATCCCTTGGTTTTCATGATTATACTGCCCAGATTTCTTTGCGTGATCCGGAAAATAAGTCCAAATACATCGGCACAGATGACATCTGGGAAAAATCAGAATCAGCCATCATTGAATCCGCCAGAGAAAAAGGTCTGCCGACCGTTACTGAACTTGGAGAAGCTGCTTTTTATGGACCAAAACTTGATTTTATGGTTCGGGATGCATTGGGTAGAAAATGGCAGTTGGGCACCATTCAGGTGGATTACAATCTGCCCATTCGATTTGAACTTGAGTATACCGGATCAGACAATCAAAAGCACCGCCCTGTAATGATTCACCGTGCGCCTTTTGGTAGTATGGAAAGATTCATTGCCGTTTTGATAGAAAATTGCGCCGGTGAATTTCCCCTTTGGCTCTCTCCTGAGCAACTGATTATTTTGCCAATTTCCGAAAAATTTGCAGCGTATGCGGAGGAGGTAAAAAATCTGCTTGAGGTAGAAGACATCATGGCCCAGGTGGACAACAGGGATGAAAAAATAGGCCGAAAAATCAGAGATGCGGAAGTGAGAAAACTTCCTTATATGCTTATTGTCGGGGAAAAAGAGGTCGAAAACAATATGGTTTCGGTTAGAAAACATGGTTCCGGCGATTTAGGTTCTCTGAGCATATCAGATTTTTTAGCTGAATTCAAAAAATCTGTAGCCGAAAGTCTAAGCCAGCAAGCCTAAATTTTAATTTCAAAAAAGAATAGCACTGGGTGCGAGGGAAGGTTGCTTCCCTCCTACTCTTTTATAAATCTGGAGAACCAAATCTTTTCTCCTGAGGTAACTTTCAAAAAGTAGATTCCTTTTTTAAGTGAACCAACGGTTACCCTGTTTACGTTTTGAATTTCCTGATTTTGAATTTCCTCACCTGAAAGGTTGAAAACTGATATTTTTCCTGCATTCCAGATATTTTGGTCAAGTTCTACATTTAGCTCATTTTGAACCGGATTCGGAAAAACCAATACCTCCTTTTTGGACATTGCTTCATTGTCAACCTGAAGTGGAGATCTTATCCATCGATGCACCCTGATGCCTGAAGAATAGGCGTAGTCTCCATAAAATCTGAATTTATTTATCCTGAAAGAATATGTTGAACTGATGTTGCTCCAGGAATCGCCTCCATTTGTTGTTTCAAACATATTGATGGCAAATCCACCCCCTCCAATCCAACCTCGGTTTTCAGAAATAAACCCAATACCCTGGGCAAGAAAATTAACAGGAGGCCCAAAAAGGGAAGTGGGAATTTCATTTCGGACCCAATTCGGCCCGCCATTTGTGGTTTTATAGTAAACCACTGTAGGATAAGACATTGTGTTCTGCTGAAGACTCACATAGCCCACATTGCGGGAAGGAAATGATATTTTCCAGAAATAAGTTGGATTCAGACTTTCTTCGATCACTGTCGTCCAGGACAAACCACCATTTGTTGTATAGATAACCTTTCCTTTGTATGGAGCACTATTTCCTGTTTGGTATTGATTGGTATCCATTCCAACCACAAAACCAGTATCCGGATGTGAAAAATATAAGTCCATGGCCGCCCCAAGTCCGGCGGATTTAAGGTCTTTTAAATTCCAGGTTTCACCTTTGTTGGTTGAAGTAATCAAATGTGCGGGTCCACGTACACGACCTACCCCGTAAATGGTATTTTCATTCAGCCTGGTCAAAGCACATAATCCCTTCAGGGTTTGCGGAAAAGGATTTGTGCCTTCCCATGTCAAACCTCCGTTGGTTGTACGGTAAAGGGGAATGGTATCATAAGTATTGTCAAATGAGCCTTTTCCGAGGTTTCCTGCAATGCCGGTTTGCGCATCCATAAATGTAATACACCTGAAATGCGTCCCCAATGAACTGAAATTTTCATTCCAGGTTTGCCCTGCGTCTGTGGTTTTATAAATGGTTCCTTTTCTGATATTGACATTTGAATTGTAATAAAGCGTGTAGCCCAGAGAAGGAGTAATGAAATATACATCATCATGCCTGTAGGCAGCATTTCCTGAAATATCTCCAAGGTCTTCCCAAGCCTGAGCCATAATGAATTGAGCATTTGAAATTGAAAGCACCAATAGAATAGAGATGAATATTTTTTTCAAAGGATTATAGTTTTTAGGTCGGCAATTTGGGTTATAAAATAGCGCCCTGCAAAAAATAGGCTCAAGCTCACTGTTATTTAAAAAATTGAGTTTTTTATCCTGGATTCTGAATCCAAATTCAGCAGGTTCGCTAAAATCAAGTTAGAACTGGAAAGCCTTCAATAATTTTTTAAAACAACTTTTAAGCGACTTCTTACTTTCCGGTTTGTTGATAAAACAGATGGATGAACAGGATA
>JAIXQU010000150.1 GCA_027485575.1 Cytophagaceae bacterium | reverse complement strand
GAATCCTGGCCAAAGTAGCCATTGGTAAATAGGAAAGGAATTTCCGGAACCCAAAATCAGGTTTTCATTTTCTTTTTCTTGGCAGCAGGAAAAAGAATATTGTTAAGAATCAACCGATATCCGGGAGAATTAGGGTGCAGGTTTAAATCGGTAGGTTCTTCGTGCACCCTGTGTTCATAATCTTCCGGGTCGTGACCTCCATAAAAAGTCCAGGTTCCTTTGCCTACAGTTCCGTGCATATATTTGGTTTCACCAATGGACTTATTTTCACCCATGACCAAAACTTCTGATTTTATCAGTTTACTCTTGAAGCCGGTAGTCTGGCCCATAAAACCTTTTATTGTCTGTGTGTGATTCTGGGTTAACATGCAAGGAATGGGATCCCACTTAGCCGAAAATTGGAACAATTTGAAGTAATCGTTCTGTTCGGTTAATCCCCGCTCGAAAGGTTGGTTGTCAATATTGGAATATTCATATTCAAAAGGATTTTGAGAAATTCTGAAGTTTTTAAAAGCAAAACAATTGCTAAATTCCAATTTGCTTTGGGCGGAAGGATCCTGTCCGTCTCCATCATATACATCGCCACAAATATCGACTCCATTGGCTGCAAGGGCAATATCATAGGTGTCTGTTGCTGAACACATGGCAAATAAAAATCCGCCACCCGCAACATATTCTCTCATTTTCTTTACCACGGCAAGTTTCATTTGAGAGACTTTTGGATAACCATACTTTCTGGCAACAGATTCATATTCTGCGACCTGGCCTTTGTACCAGGCCTCGTGCCCAAAACTTGGAAAAAATTTCCCGTATTGACCCGTAAAGTCTTCATGGTGAAGATGTAACCAATCATACTTTGCAAGCAATCCATCCAAAATTTCGGTATCAAACACAACGTCATAGGGAATTTCTGCGTAGGTGAGAACAAGGGTAACGGCATCATCCCATGGTTGCTTACTTTTGGGTGAATAAACTGCTACTTTAGGAGGTTTCTGCAGATGCATTAAATCCATATTGACATCGGGTGCCTGAATTTGTGCCTGTATCTGACCATATGCAGGATCGGAAATAACTTCATAATTTACCCCTCTGATGACACATTCATTTTCTATGGCCGGTAGGGCCGCACAAGCAAAACTGCCACCGCGATAATTCAAAAGCCAATCAACTTCTACATCTTTGGTTAATGTCCAATAAGCTATTCCATAGGCTTTTAAATGGTTTTTTTGAGCCTCATCCATCGGGATCAAAATGGTATTGGCCTTGGCATAAAATCCGAAAAACCATCCCAAAAAACCCAAAAAAAACCCGTATCGTAAACCTGTTTTACCCGCCATATTCTGTTGAAAATTAAAGTTGCAATTTCAAACCAATTTCTGATTGCTAAAGTTAAAAATTATTAATCAATTTCCATTCCATTTTGAATTAACCATTGTAAAAACCGAACATCCTTTTACCTTTGAAAAATCATGCCCCTTTTCATATGATTTTCTTTCTTGTTGGATTGCCTGGTTGTGGAAAAAGCACAATCGGCAAAAAATTTGCCCAGCTTATCTCCCACCCTTTTTTAGATTTAGACCATATAATTGAAAACGGAGAAAACTCAAAAATTTCAGACCTGTTTACAATACATGGCGAACAGAAATTCAGAGAATTAGAGCATCAATACCTGAAGGAAACAGAGAAAATTAAAAATGGCATCATTGCAACCGGAGGCGGAACCCCGTGTTTTTTCAACAATATGGAGCTCATCAATTCTTTAGGAAAAAGTATTTTTCTGGATGTTTCGCCCTTTGAAATCGCCCATAGGTTATCTGAAACCGGCATCGCAAAAAGGCCTATGTTGAAAGGAAAAACAAGGGAAGAAATTTGTCTCACACTGGAACATATCCGGAATATCCGGCTGCCATATTATTCAAAAAGCCATTTGACCATTACCAATCCAGATTTCAGATTCGGGGAATTTTTAATGTAAATCTGTAAATTTATTCCTCGTCCTTATTTGTAACAATCTCGGTTTGTTTGCCATTCGAATCATAAATAACAGATTTTCCAACGAGTCTGTCTAACCGATATTCAGATTCCTCAGCCAGTTTGCCATTTGGATGATAAAACTTCCAGATTTTTGTCCGCTTTCCATTTGTCATTTCGCCTTCAGCCTGCACATTCCCCTGGGGATAAAAGTACTTCCAGTTACCCGTTGGCTGGCCGTTTAGCATATTGCCTTCGCCTTCCATAAGCCCATCCAGATTGTAGGTTTTGATAAATCCATTGCCGGTTTTCAGGTTTCCAGCGTTTAGTTTTTTCCCTTTGGGAGACAGGCATTTGAGCACTTCTACCAAATTGCCATTGGCCCATTCCTCTTCGGTTTTTAGCTGGCCTTCCGGATAGAAAAATTGCCAAAGTCCATTCTCGTTTCCATTTTTATAAGAGCCGGTAGAAGAGGATTTTCCATTGCCAAACCAGGTAATCCAATTTCCCTCCGGTTTGCCGTTTTCAAATTTTCCCTGGGATTGTGGTTTTCCGTTTTCATACCAGATTTTCCAAAGTCCGTCCTCAACATCATTTTTAAAAACTCCCTCAGACTTTGGTTTTCCATTGGCAAACCATTCTTTGGATGGACCGTTTTTTTCTCCATTCTTAAACTGATATTCAGATATTTTGAAGCCTTTTTCATTCCAGGTTTCTGAAATAGAATCCTGAATGCCCTCCTTAAACCAGGCTGATTTTTTCAATTTCTGTCCTTCAAAAAACTCGATATACCGCCCTTCAAGCTTACCAGATTTGAAAGCATATTTGGCAGAATTCAAGCCGCTCTGGCTGTTTTCAATCCAAACCGAATCCTCTTTTCCTTTTTTGAACCAACCACTTACAGATATTGTTCCATTGGGATGGTATGCAGCATAAGGTCCATCTTCAATGCCATTTTTGAAAACGATTTTACTGGCCAGACTACTGTCAGGTAAAAACTCCAGCATCTCACCATTCAATTCTCCTTTGATGAAATTTTTAAGACGTAAAATCCGGCCTAAACTATCGTATTCAAAAAATTTACCTTCAGGTTCTCCAGCAGAAAGCAGAAAGCTTTGCTTTCTTAGACCATTAAAATGGTATCGATTCACCTGCCCGAAACCATCTTTTGCCTGGCCGCCAGAAATTAGTTTTCCATTGGCCAAGGTAAAATCGCTCACAGTTTGCAGTTCGCCTTCATTCCATATTTCAAAATAGGCAACAAGGCTATCCGAATGAAAATAACTCCACTTCCCATCTTTCAGTCCTTCCATATAAGATCCTGAATATTTAGGTTTACCGTTTTCATACCATGCTTTCCAGTGGCCGGTTCGGGTAGAGTTTTCAAACCTGCCTTTTTCTAAAACGGTTCCAACAGGGTCCAGCTTTTCAAATTCGCCCGAAAGTTGGTCATCCAGCCAGCAATTCTTTTCCGAGGGCTTTCCATCTGAATAAAAAAAACTGGCACAACCCTGCAAAGGCAAACGCCTCTTTCCAGAAAAAAGGAGGATTGGTTTTTCATTCCAATGAAAAGTAGCAAAAACTGAATCCCGACTTTGGCCATCAAACCAAGATTTCCATCGGATTACACCGTTTTCATCCCTGGCCAGAATGGTGTCCTTTTGGTTTTCCAATTTCCATTCAGGTGAAGGCCAAAGGTTGGGTACTTCCTGTGCTGCGGACTTCTGACTACTGAATCCAAAAAGAAAAATAAAAATGACAAAAAGGGTGATTTTCATGTGATTTTCAGCCGGTATGAAAAAACAAATAGCTGATAAATATAGCTGCCAAAAATCCGGCCAAATCTCCAATTAAACTGTAGCCCAAGGCATAACGGATATTTTTAATTTTAACAGCCCCGAAATAAACCGTCATGATGTAGAATGTGGTATCTGCAGAGCCCTGGACAACACAAGCCAATCTGGCCACAAAAGAATCTGCACCATAGGTTTTCATGGCATCCAACATGAGGCCACGACTTCCGGCGCCACTCAAAGGTTTTAAAAGCATGGTGGGAATGGCGGGTACAAAATCTGTGTTAAAACCCAGGCTTGAAATGACAGAAGAAATGCCCTTCAATACCAAATCGAGTGCTCCACTACTGCGAAAAAATGCAATGGCGCAAAGCATGGCCACCAAAAAAGGAATTACATTGAGTGCCATTTGAAAGCCTTGCTTAGCGCCTTCTACAAACACATTAAAAATTTCCACCTTATTGCTGTAGCCCCAAATCAAAATTCCAACCACCAGAAAAGCCAGAAAACCATTGCCAATGAGGGAGCTTGCGGTATTCATTTTGGTGGCAGACATGGCCGATAAAACCATTACGCCTGCTACGATGGCTGAAAGTAAAAGTAAAAAAGGGATGAGAAAAACGGGTCTCCAAAGCGGTAATTTTTGCCTTGCAGCGGTAAGCAACAGGACGGTTACCGTTGAAACAAAAGTTGCAAAAAGGATGGGTAGAAAAACATCTGAAGGTGAAGTTGCGCCAAGCTGTGCCCGAAAAGCCATGATGGAAATGGGCACTATGGTCAAGCCTGAAGCATTTAATAGCAAAAATAAAATCTGGGCATCTGAGGCCGTTTCCTTACTGGAATTGATGGTTTGCAATTCTTCCATCGCTTTGAGGCCCAGCGGTGTAGCAGCATTATCCAGACCCAACATATTGGCAGCAAAGTTGAGCAGCATAGAACCTTGCGCCTGATGACCTGCAGGAATGGAGGGAAACAAAACCGAAAAAAAAGGCGAAATTTTGCGGCTAAGCCATTCCACCATTTTGCCTTCCTCAGCTACTTTAAGTAAACCCAGCCAAAGCGACATAATTCCTGCCAAACCCAAACCCAATTCGAAACTGGTCTTGGCCATGGCAAAAAGCGATTCGCTGAGCTGGTTAAAAATCTGGTAGTTGTGAAACACAAGCAACTGCACCAATGCATAGAGCAACCCCACCACAAAAAAACCAAGCCAAATAATCTGCAGCATTCTTTATATTTTTTACAGCTTCAAATGAAAAAGAAAAGAAGGAGAATGTTGGAAAAAGTTAATCCTCTTTGGTTTCAGAAAATTTAGCTAGGGACCGATTTCATTAATAATTTCTGAAATCTGAACTTTTAAAACAGGTAGTTCCTTTTGAATTACACCCCACAAAATCTGAGAACTCACACCAAAATACTCATGAACAATTACATTTCTAAAACGCCGAATTGGTTTCCAATCTACACCGGAATATTTATCTTTTAGTGAATCAGAAATCGAATTGGCTGCCTCTCCTATGATTTCCAATTGTCTTTCTACTGCTGAAATATGTAGTTTGCTTTCCTTAAAATCAATTTGATTCATTCCGGAAAGGAAATCTTCCACATCGGAAATTGCATCAAGAATATGTTTTAATCTTTGAACATCACCAAGATCAGGCCTCATAAATTAGCAGTTTATCAGAATCAATAAAAGGCTTCAAATGTTTGGAAACACTATCGGAGCTTACCAGATCTACTTTGGTTTGAAATGCCATTTCTAGCTCTTCTATGATTTTTATGTATTCAATCATTCCAATTACCTTATCCTCATCTAGCTCAACCAGAATGTCTAAATCACTATTTAAATGACTTTCTAATCTGGCATGGGAGCCAAATAGAAATGCTTTTTTTATTGGTTTTCCGGCAAAAACGAGCTGGGCTCTGGATTTAATTGTTTCAAAATTCATTGAATCAAAAATAAGGGTTTCAAAGGCGAATTCAAAAAATTTAAAATTTAAGGTCCAAAGGTATTCTGCAACCTAAATTAGACATAAAAATAAACCGGGTTTGGTTGAAGGAAAAGTTTTGGGAATTTAAAGTTTGCCTTCCAACCGGATCTATTGAACGTTCTTCAAGGGTCCAATTCCAATTGTAGTTTGCCAATGCGGGGGAAAAACTGATGGAGAAAATGTCACGAAGAAATCTGACACCAATATCCAGTCCAAGCGTTGAATTAAGGTTAAACCTGGATTTTAAATTGACCTGAGCTTCCAGAAATTTGTTTTCATCCATTTTCTTTAAATTACTTCGAAATCCTTCAAAATTAACCCTGGCAATCCCCAACTCTACAAAAGGCCTTACAAACCAAAATTTCTTTTGAAAAGAATGTTCCAGATGGATGGAAAGAAAGTGTACGAAGTTGCCACCCAATTTGGCCGGGTTGAAAAATGAAAAATTACCTTCATTGGTTTCTCTATACTTTGGATATTTAACTAAAAGATATTCATTTTTTAAGAAAGCAACTTCTGGTAAATCAAAAAATGAATACACCAATCCAAATCCCCATCCATTGGGTTTTTGAAAAACCAAACCCAGGCTACCCTGAAAAAATGCACTGCTATGTAAACCTGTTTTATAGGCATCATTCAGATCTGAATTTGGCGTAGGGTTGATTACAATTTCCTTAGTTTGATCTCCTCCGGCTCTAAAAAAGAATTCTATCCTGCTGGAATCCAAGGCCTGAGCAAATATCAATTGTGAAGAAAAATAAAAAAGAAAAAATCCGATCAGCTTTTTCATTGGAGTATCACATAGGAAGAATCCACCAAAGTTTGACAACTGCTTTTTTGTATTTCACAAATGAAAAGTGTTTTTCCTTTTACAGTATCTGGAAATCCAATGCCAACCAATGGTTCACCAACTCGTTTTTGAGCGTTTGATTCCTCAACTGGCTTTGGCAAATCATTACCTCTTTGACTTGTAAACAGGTATGAATTTAGGGAAACACCCGGCGGATGATTGGGGCCAAATGACCGATCTGAGTAAATATCAACCCGACTTAACGGGTCTCTTATAACTAAAGGTGGATTAAAATATCTTTCTACTGCACAGCAAAAACCTTTGCATCTGGTAAAAGGTACCATTGTCTCACCAATTGAATCACCTGCAAGCTGAAAACCAATTGAAATATTTTTAAGGGAAACAATTGATACTTTTTCGGAATCAGACCCGATTTCGTTAAAAAGAAGTTTCACATCGGAATATGAAATAATATTAGTTTTTACCAATACTTCCTCATCCCTGCAACCAGTGGTTATAGCCAGAATAAATATGGCCGATCTAAACGGTTTATATAAATTTTTCAAATAGTTTATCATACCTCAATAGTTTCAATTAAGGACCAAATAAATGGAAAAATCTGGATTTATGAAAAGTGCAAAAGTATTATCTTGCACTCAAATACGATAGCCATGAGTACCGCACAAGCCTATTTCGAAATATTCAAAGCACTACCGAAAAAGACCAGAAAGGAGGTTCAGAAATTAATTAACAATGATGAAGAAACCGTTTCTATTTCTGTGAAACATCTGGTTGAAGGCCTCAAGGAGATTAAAAAATTAAAAAATGGAACCGCAAAATTGATGACAGAAGAGGAGTTTCGAAAAGAACTTGAATCTGTATAATTTATGGTAAACGTTGTTTCATTTGAACTTTTTACAAAAGAGGCCAAACGACTTTGTAAAAAGTTTAAGAGTCTGAAAGGTGAAATTTTTACTTTAATGGATTCACTAAAAATTGAACCAAAGCAAGGAACCTATTTGGGTTCAGGGCTTTTCAAAATCCGGTTAGCCAGCCAAAGTAAAGGAAAAGGAAAATCAGGCGGTTTTCGGGTTGTTACCTATTATATTGTTGAAACCAAAGAAGTCCAAACCGTCTATCTGGTTACCATTTTTGACAAATCTGAGGAAGAAAACATATCCAAAACCATTCTTGAGGAATTGGTAAAAAAGTATCTATAATTCAGATTTGAATCATTAGGTTTTTCCCTTATCAATCTCCAAACGCTTTTTAATTTCGGCCAGCTCCGCATTCAGCTTTACAATTTCAAAATCAATTTTGTTGAGGCGCAGGCAATTTTCCTCGAGTTTAATTTCATGGTTAATTCGGGCGGCTTCTAACATGCTTTTTTCGCCTTCGTCCGCATCATCCGAATAGTTGGACTTTAAAAAAATATACGCCTTCCAGCAAATTTGCAGGTTTTCCCAAATTTTATTCCTTGCTCTTCCCCGCTTAAAAATTTTACTGGCCACTATTTTTTCCTGCATTTCCATATCCCCATTCCATTTTTGTAGCTCGGTTTCCACCTGGCTATCTGCACCCATTATTTGCCGCATGCTTTCCACAAAATTTTCCTGGGTCATAATAGGCATGGTTTTTTCCACTTCCCTAAATTTCTTTAAGAAATTGGTTTCTCTCATGATAACCTCTGAGGGATAAGTCCTCTTCCCGATTTCTTCCAGCGAAACCAGACTTTCAGAAACCTTCAGAAAAATGGCATAATCGGCCTGGCTCATGCCCAGCGATTGCCTCAGGTTTTTTTCTTTCATAAATTTTTTCTTTTGCTGGAACAAAAGTAGGGGAGTAGGGATGTTTCGTTTAATACAAATTCCCTTACAAAAAAATCTGGGCAATGCATTGGAATAGAAAACTTTCTGGGTTTTATTTGTTAACTCAATTCTTGTTTTAAAATCCTTGCTTAATTGAAAAACGTACTATTTCTAATTGCATTTGTTTTTTCACTTCATTGTTTTGGCCAGGGAAATGACTGGGAGTGGCAAAATCCCAGGCCTACAGGATATTCATTATATGGAGTTCATTTTTCAAGCGCTAAAACTGGCTGGGCGTTGGCAGAGAGAGGTGTCATTTTAAAAACAAGCGATGGGGGAAGCAACTGGGAGACACAAAACAGCGGAACTTTAAAGTATTTATCTTCCTTGTATTTTTTAGATTCACTAACCGGCTGGGTTGTTGGTGAAGGAGGTACGATACTGAAAACTACCAATGGAGGCAATAACTGGCAAATTTTAAGCAGCCCGACAAATAAAAGTCTTGGACAAGTATGGTTTATGGATGCCCAAACTGGTTGGATTATGGGTCAAAATGAAAACATCTTAAAAACAACGGATGGAGGAAGTACCTGGAAATCTCTACGCACCAGGGGAAGAGAATTTCTTACCTCATTCCAGTTTATAGATCCTGAAAATGGCTGGGCAGTTGGCTTAAGAGGTGCCATATTAAGGACAACCAACGGTGGTACTACCTGGCAACGCCAAAACAGCACTACAAAAGAATGGCTCAGAACCGTTCATTTTGCTGATGCACAAAACGGTGTGCTTGTCAGTAATGAAGGAACAATCTTAAAAACAAGCAATGGTGGCACCACGTGGGACAGTACAGGTAGAACCATTTGGTGGCTCAGGTCTTTCCATTTTGCTGATTCCCAGACAGGCTGGGCTGTTGGTGAAGAAGGTGTTATTCGTAAAACCACAGACGGAGGTAACACATGGAACAATTCAGATTATGGTGTAAGGTTTGATGACAGGCTCATATCAGTCCATTTTATCGATAATCAAACCGGGTGGGTAGTTGGTGAACACGGGACTGTGCTTAAAACCTCAAATGGGGGAAAAGAATGGAATTATCTGAGCTCCTGGAGTCATGATTATTTTAATTCTGTCCATTTTGCAAATGACCATGTCGGCTGGATAGTTGGTTTTAATTCAGAAATTTGGAAAACGACCAATAAAGGAAAGCAATGGAATAAAAAGGATGTTTCAACATATAATCTATTGTCGGTTTATTTTGCAGATACCCTCACCGGATGGGCGGTGGGTGAATATGGGTCGATATTAAAATCCTCGGATGGGGGAAATAATTGGTTTGACCAAAATTCGGGAATTTGGAATAACCTTTTTTCAGTCCATTTTTTGAATGCCCAAACAGGTTGGGCTGTGGGAGAAGAAGGCAGCATTTTGAAAACTGTTGATGGGGGCAAAAACTGGCAGAAACAAAACTCTGGAACCACGAAGAAACTTTATTCAGTGCGTATTGTAGATACCCTTACGGCCTGGGCTGTCGGAGGAGATCAGCGAGACAATGTAGTTTTGAAAACCAACGATGGGGGCAAAAGCTGGCAAAACCAAAATATTGGGAGCCGGGGACCGTTTTATTCAATCCAGTTTGTGAATGACAAAACCGGCTGGCTTGGAGGAGGTAGCATTTTGAAAACAACCGACGGAGGTACAACCTGGGAATTACCAAACGAGGGGTATCCTAAGTATTGTACTTCACTATTTTTTGCAGACTCCCTTACAGGATGGAAAGTAGAAACCTTTAATGTAAGTAAAACAACAGACGGGGGCAAAACCTGGCAATACCACGATATAGGTTCATATAACGTTTTAAGGTCAATTTATTTTACGGATGCCCAAAACGGCTGGGTTGTTGGCGAAAGAGGCACGGTCATTCATACTTCCAACGGTGGAGGCGAGCCGCAAAAACCCTTTGTTTACCCGCCCGGATATAAACCTGTGTCAGTAGTTGTATTTCCTAATCCGGCAGAAGAATATGTTGAAGTTTGGTCAGAATCAACCATCAATTCAATCACAATTACTGATGCTCTTGGTAGAAACATTTCTCCCGGGCCAGAGTCCTGGTGGAGTGGACAAGAAGCCAACCTGGATATTTCATCTCTTCGAACCGGGTTATACTATCTCAAAATTCAGTCACCAAGTGCATTAAAGATTGAGCGGATTGTAAAAAAGTGACAGTTTAAAAATGATTAAAAATTTGGTTAAAAAAGGGGGGTGGCAAGACAATTACTCAATCCTGAAATCCTGAAAATGGCTTTAGAAGTAAGCTAAATATATTAAAAAACAATCCTTGTTCAGGATTTAAACTATCGAAAAGGAAAAAACAAGAGTCTATGGTATATTGCCATTTCAATTTTGAATTTCTCCTTTCATTTTAAAATTCATAGGGCCATTTTTGTGTTTTAAATTTTTATGCCATCCACAAAAGCAGAAAACTTATTAAGCGAATTTAATTTGAGGCATACCGCCCAAAGAATCAGCATCTTAACTGCTTTTTTTAAAAACTCACATGCCCTTTCTCACACAGATCTTGAGTCTGAGTTTGAAGGGCAAATTGATAGGGCAACCATTTATCGCTGTCTAAAACAATTTCTTGAAGTTGGGATAGTACACCGGATTCCTGATGAACAATTTCAAACCAAGTATGCCGTTTGCTCCTCCTGTGAACACCAGGACCACCATCACGACCATGTGCATTTCAACTGCCAAAGTTGCAATCAAACGACCTGCATAGAAAACATATTCATTCCTAATATCCATCTTCCTAAAGGCTTTACAGCGAAGGAAAAGATTTTGACCATTCAAGGCATGTGCAATATCTGCAACATGTCGGCTTAAGAAATTCAGAAGACCTAATCTAGAACTGCATTGCTCAACATTCTGGTCTGGGCAAGATTTACGACCATCTCCACCTGCTCATCTACAGTCATATAGCTGGTATCAATCAAAAAAGAATCTTCTGCCTGAACCAGAGGAGACTCCTTTCTGGTGGTATCGATATGGTCTCTATGCAAAAGGTTATTGATGATTTCTTCCAGATTGACCATTTGCTTTTTTGCCAATAGCTCCTGCTGACGGCGGTAAGCCCTTAGATTCAGGTCGGCGGTCATAAAAATTTTCAATTCAGCCTCAGGAAATACCCTAGTGCCAATATCACGGCCATCCATTACAATTCCTTTTCGTTTACCCATTTTTTGTTGTTGGGCCACCATATCGTGTCTGACTTCTGCAATGGCGCTTACTTCACTCACCTGATCAGAAATATACATTTTCCGGATTTCCTTCTCCACATTCACTCCATTCAAAAACGTCTCGTTTTCATTTGTTTTAGAATTGTGGTGAAAAGAAATCACGATGTTTTGCAATGCCTTTTCTACCTCTTTTGGATTGGTAAATGTGATGGAATGCTCTAAAAAATAGAGAGTTACTGCCCGATACATAGCCCCGGTATCAATATAACCATAGCCCAGGTTGGCTGCCACATGTTTGGCTGTTGTACTTTTACCGCAGGACGAATAGCCATCTATGGCAATGATAATTTTTTGGACGGCCATATCTTCTTCTTCGGGGTAGAACATTATTGTTCAGGATATGGGCTCAAAAGTAGACAGCCCTCTTAAATCTCAAAGCATTTTATCGGCCAAAAATGAAAAAAAGCCAAAAAAATCTTTTTTTGGCTTCTCCAATATTTTTTTAAAACCCAAATTTTACTTTGAAGACAAGGGTGCTTCAGCTACCTGGAGCACTTCATCGGTTTCACTGTTGGACAGTATGAATATGATTTGTGCATTTTTAGAAACAACAACGGAAGGCAAAACACCTTGCCATTCAATTTTAAAAGTTTCATTTTGACCAATTGGGGCCCCATCATTCAAATCAAATTTTCCATTTTTGGGATTGAGATCTCCCCTTAAAGTATGGTTATGCTCATAAAATTCAATATTTTCGGTTACGCCCGGAGAAGGATAAAATTTCTGCCAATTGAGTATTTTATCTTCCACCATGTAGCCTGTCATTTTTATTTTTCCTGTAAACGCTCTTTCAAATTTTGTTGAAACATAAACATTGATTGACCTTGAAACTGAATCAAACTTTGGATTAATCGTCAGACCAATTCCATTTCCCTGGGGCAATGAAACAATCTGATTGACACGGGTACCCCATTCTGTATAATTCAATAAACTAACCTTGGGGCTTGTTGTAAATTTCTTTCTATTGATAATTCCTCTTGGTAAACCGGCATTAGAGGCGCCATATTTAATATCCAAAGCAGTGCCAACAGGAGTTCTGAAATCCGTTTTAAACTTGACATCATTTGGGTTTAGCATTGGAACTGCAAACTGACCACAATGAATGGCCATTGTAATCACTCTTTCTCCATAAAGTTCTTCAATTTTCTTGGCTTCTTTGGCTGCAAAGGGGCAATTCCCACATGTATGTCCGGTGAAATCCTCAATCAAAACTTTTTGCAAAAAACTTGTAACCGCCTTATAAGTGACCACAGTATCAGTTTTTGTTGTATCCCCTATTACTGTATCAATCGGGTTTGTAGTATCCTCTTTTGCTGTATCAATCGGGATAACTATTGGGGTTGGATTTTCATATGCATCCTTATAGGCAACCTGATCGCATCCATATAAAGAAGTTATTAAAAGTAAAAGAATCAGATTTTTCATTTTTTACTATTGCTTAACAACCCTCAAAGTCTTGATTTCTTTTGAACTTGATAGGGATATGTGATAAATTCCTGAAGGCAACCTTGAAAAATTTAACTGCATTTTTTCACCAGTTTTTTGGATAATTACCTTATCACCAACATTAACTCCCAGACTATTAAAAATATCTTTGACTTTCAACTCGTTTTGTCCTAAGGCCTTAATTTCAAACATTCCTGTAGTTGGATTTGGGAAGGCAGAAAATGTCCCATTTCTTATTTCCTCATTGGCGGAAGTAATTACCACGGTTCTTGGATTAGAGGAGCGTGAACAACCTGCAGCATTAAATACCCATAGAATGTAAACACCAGAAACTGGCGCAGTAATGGTTTGTGTGTTTGCATCTAAAGTGTCGCCATTCACAATCCATAAATAATAAACAAAATTGTTAGGACCAGTAAGCTGATTTCCGTTTTGGGAAATGGTTGGAGTCAAAGGATTGCTTGAAGCCAAAATATTAATTGAAGAAGGAGCACTGGTACAATTTTCTTTTGTAACCGTACCTCTGTAAAATCCTGACATGGTGTTCTGACTGATTAATCGGTTTGCAACCCTGGTATTTGCTCCAAATCCCAATGGACCCGTCCAGCTGTAGGTTGCATTCTGAATAGAATCCATGGCCAGCACCAGGGTTTTACCTACACAAATTGTATCCGTATTAACGGTAAGAACCGGAGGATTTGGACAATTGTCAATGGTATCAATATAGATATCATCAAGGAAAATCTGATTTCCGAATCCTGACTGGTTTTCAAATGAAAATGAAAGTTCAGGATAGGCAAGAAGTGAATCCAAATTCATTTGAATTAATTGCCAATCTGCATCTTGTGGAACATATCTGTTACCTGTGGTTCCTGCTGTGGCCAGCTCCAGTCCTCCCTTTTTCCAAAGCTTATTTATGTTTCCACCACATTCCTTGGTAAAACCGATGGTAAATGTGTCTGGCGCAATTCCACCAAAACTAGAATAGGCAGCATAGGCATATTTTAATTTTAATTTCAAATGGCTTTTTCCGGCAGTTGATATTCTTGGTAAAAGAAAATTATCCTTTTGAGGGGATACGTTTGGATTGCTGTAATTGTCAAACATCATGCTTCCGCCATTGCTTCCGGGAGCATTGACATTTTGATTCTGAGTCCAGGTTACATTGGCTTGTGGATTTACCAGCAGATAACCTGCCGGTGGAAATGGACCAGCAGCAGAAAAATCCTGAACAAAAGGAGTTACTGTTTGCCCAATGGTAACGACATTGACAAAGCCCTCAATAGAAGATGAATCTGTTCCCTCCTCGTTTGTAACTAAGAGCGATACTTTAAAATTCCCCGTTGAGTTATAGGTCACCAGGGGATTGGGCGAAGTTGAAGTTGCAGGAACCCCACCTTGAAATCTCCATACCCTTGAAGAAGGATTGTTTCGGGAAGAGTCAGCAAATTGAATCTGAACGCCCGGGCAACCCGTAACCTTATCGCTATTAATAATGGCCAATGGTTTTGACTTGCTTGTATCTCCAACAACCTGAATTTCGTCAAGCCATAAAGTACCGGAATTGCCGGAAACAAATCCAAATGCAAATACCAATTGTTCAGCTTTATTAAAAGTTGAATCCAGCTGAATTTCATTTTTCATCCATTGAACTGTATCTGTTGGAAAAAACTGCACCGGAGAAATTGATGGAGCCACAGTTTCTAAGGCCTGACCTGTCAAAGAAACCAAAGGTTTGTATGTACTGCCGCAATCTCTGGATACCATCAGATTCAAAATGTCAGAAGCGGAGGAAGACTTCCTTCTGTAGGCATGGTTAAAACGAAGCTTTATCTTTTTGTAGTTGCTCACAGATATTGGGGAAATAATCAGCGTGTCACTTCTTCCGGAAGGTGAAAAACCCTCCGCATCCATTTTGAAAGCTTTTCCAGAAACATTGGAATATCCACCCGATACCAACCTGAAGGTAGAATCTGCATTTGGGTTTTTAACTTTCCATAACTGTGGAAGTTGTCGGACTACCGTGTCTAAATTTTTCTTCCATGGCAGTTTAACACTAAGGCGATTGCAGGCAGGATCGATTCCATCCAAAACCAAAAGACCACTGTTCAAAGGGTCTAACCAATCTTTAATCCGGGTTGCCGGAGTAGTCCCACTTGCCCAGGACATCGAAAATTTTCCATAAAAATCTGAAGAAATATTTGTACAGGACGCTGGCCCGCCATGAAGCTGACCCACAATTCTGTGGTTTTGGTCAAAAAGAGCAGAGCCTGAAGACCCACCTTCAGTTGTTGTATTCAGGTCATACGCCATGGTGCGCCAATGGCTGTTGTCATTGGTTGAATTTACTCCATATCCGGAGCTTACAGCTGGGTCAAAATCAAAAGTGATTTTTTTAATATCTCCGGCCGGATGATGAATAATGGTTGTTGAACTGGCTGGAGCATCCACGGCATTCCAACCGGCATAATAGGCATTGAAAGATGCAGGTGGTTTTGAACTTAATTCAAACAGGCAAAAGTCAGAAGGTGAATTTCTTGATTTTAATGTGCAACCTGAAATGGTTTGATTTTCCGGAATGGGATTGGTAGGCGTTTGACAGGCCGGGGCTTCCCAGTTAAATGAAAAAACCCAGGTGGAACTGTTGTTACTAAAGCAATGATTGGCAGTTAAAAAATATGGTTTTCCATCCTGAAGCACGTTGTTGATCAATGTTCCGGTACATATATCGCCACCATCTGTTATTCTGGCTACTGCTCTTTTTTCAAGTTGCCAGGCTGCACCTTGAGGACAATTTACATTCATTTCACAATTGTCAGAACCTCCCCATCCCAGGATAGAAAAGGGATTTCTATAGCCATGTGTGGCTCTGCCTATCTGTAATTTCCCTTTTCCCTTTTGAGCCAATGGTTCAAAATATTCAACCAAAACCTCATTGCCTAAAATCAAACCGGTGCCTAGTTTTTCATCTGCCTGGTTGTTGAAGCGGGTAAGGGCTCCAATTTTGTTTTCTTTCCCAATGATAAACAAATCTGCACCTTCAGGCAGATTGTATGTGCTGAATGTCAGGTTAATGGAAAGTGCATTTTCACTTTTTATTTTTAGCTGCCAAATTCTATCTCCATTGGGCAAAGACTTCCAAACACCAGAATTTTCTGTATTGTAGCCCACATAAAAGTTATGTCCAAACCGACGGTCAAATTCTTTGCCAAGCTTTTTTCTTTCTGTGTCCTCTTCTCTTAACTTTTCAATATCAACCCCGGGTAGTATTTCAATGGGGACATCGAGATTTGAAACTAATTTTTGAAAACTTCTTGGTGTGCCGCCCTGTGAAATCTGGGCCTGAGAAAAATTTACATTTCCTGAAAACAAACCGATCAGGAAAAATAGAGGTAGGACTTTTTTCATATGATTCCCAAAAATAGTCAGTCTTTTTTCAATTTAAAGATCATTTTAGACTATTATTTGGAAAATCACCCCAAAATCATTCGAATTTACCAGATGGATTGCGCTCATGAACTATAAAAATGGTGGGCTATTGTTGTTTGCCCAAACATCATTCTGCATTACCCTTACAGCCCAAACAAAAGATTTTGATGTGAAAATTTAGTGCTCAGAAGGGTGATGTGGTTAACTGTGATTCCTCGATTTAATAAGCCAGTAAAGGCCCACCATTTACAAATTTAACCCAGAATAGTCATTTGGAATCTGTCTGCCGACAGGCAGGTATTCCAATGCTAAACTGCTTCAAATCAGAAACTTCATCACTTTTTACTGAAATTGGAACCCAATTGAAGTTCCGAAACTAAAAAAATATCAATTCAAACCTTGAAAATAATTGAAGCTGCCTGCCTTTTCCATCATTCAATTCAGCAACCCCAGGCACCGGGATGAGTCTGGTATCAAATCAAATTCCGCCCAAATGAAATCAGGAATTTGAATTTAGAGGTTGAATCCTCTTCCTTGGCAATTGATAGGATTAGGATGAAAAAAATCCTCAACACCCTGACAACTTTCATTTTCAATTAGGTCAAAATCAATTCATATTTGGATCTGTCGGAAAGTTGGAAACCATTTTGTAATACGGTCCCATTTTCTGTAAAAGATTTTTCCACATCTGGTCTGATTCATGGCTCAGAATATCATCAATTGGGCCATTGTAAATCATCCAATCCTCTCTTTTCATTTCTTCTTCCAATTGCCCCTCTCCCCAGCCGGTATATCCAACCAATAGCCGGCCATTGTCGCTTCTAAAAGCCTTTTCTTCAACCGCTTCTAACAAAGATTCATAGTTTCCCTGCCAACAGATTCCATCTTTGAGCAAAACTGTATCCGTCAGATAAGTGAGGTTATGAACGAAAAACATGGAATTGATTTCGACGGGTCCACCTCCATAAAATGGAAAATTTTTTAGCGGGTGGTCCTTCTCATCTTCATCAAATGGATTTGCAGCGGGTTTGTTGAGTATCAGTCCAAAAGACCCTTCGGCATCGTGATGGCAAATTAAAACCACCGAACGCCCGAAAAGGGGTTCTTGCATAAATGGCTCGGACAAGAGTAAGGTACCGGGCCTAATCCATACTTTTTCTTTTGACAATGAAGCTTTCGTTTAGGTTGACATTGAAATGCAAGCCTAAAAACAATTTAGCACTTCTAAAAAAAATAATCGCTGAAATTGAAAAAATAAATTTTTACAAATTCAAAACTATCCCCATTGATAATCAGGAAAATCTATTTTTCTCCAACGGCCACATATTGGCCTCCAATTGGAATCGGGCTGAGAAATTTTTCCAGGAAATGAAATGCTTTAAACACCCCTCCTCGTGGGAAAAATAAGGTAAAATGATTTTTAACATTTTTAAAGCCGGTTTTCTGAAGTAAAGTTTTGGTGTACGCTGGTTTTAACAGCACCGCATCTTCATCAAATGGGCATGTGTTTACCATATGCATGGTTACCGGATTGTGGGGATTGTGCTCAACGATAAATATTTTTCCACCCGGTTTCAAAACCCTGAGTGCCTCTTTCATAAGTCCATCATGCAGTTCAAAACGGATATGGTGCATCACAGTTGCCACTAAAATCAGATCAAACTGATTGTCAGAAAATGGGATTTTTGTTCCGTCATAGGCCAAAACCTCGGTATTGGGTATTTTTTTGGCTGCAGCTTCCTCAATGCTCAATTCAGAAACATCGATTCCCTTGAGCTTCGATTCCGGAAAATACTGGCTGAAATAGGTAAGGCAAGTTCCATCACCAGCACCTAAGTCAAGTATATGGCCAACACTTTGATTTTCATAATATTGTCTCAGCCATTTAACCTTAAACTCTGAAAAATAATGGCTATCTGCCCCGGTTAGTCTGATGTTGTCATTGTGAATCTGACGGTAATCGGTAGCAAACTGATCAAAATTATCAAACGAATTTTCTGTTGGTTTTTCCTGGCTCATTGCGGTTAGAATCTTTATGAATGAAAAAGCCGGCTTTTAAAGCCGGCTTTTAAAAAATCTGTAATGGAATTTAAACTCCTGCTGTGTACTCAATTAAATCAACAAGTTTGCTGCTATAGCCCCACTCGTTATCATACCAGCTAATAACTTTTACAAAAGTTGGGCTCAATTGAATTCCAGCTTTTGCATCAAATATGGAAGTGCGGGCATCTCCCAAGAAATCGGTTGAAACCACATCATCCTCAGTATACCCTAAAATTCCTTTCAATTCTCCTTCAGAAGCGGCTTTCATGGCCTTTTTAATTTCCTCATAGCTGGTTTCTTTTTGAAGTCTAACCGTTAAATCAACCACAGATACATCTGGAGTTGGTACCCGAAGAGACATACCGGTAAGCTTTCCTTTCAATTCAGGAATGACAAGACCAACAGCTTTTGCAGCTCCTGTAGATGAAGGGATTATGTTTTGATAAGCACCCCGACCGCCTCTCCAATCTTTTGCAGACGGACCATCAACCGTTTTCTGGGTTGCAGTAACTGCGTGAACAGTTGTCATTAATCCTTCTAAAATTCCAAAATTATCGTGCAAAACTTTTGCCAGCGGTGCAAGACAATTGGTGGTGCAACTGGCATTTGAAATGACAGTCATTGAGCCATCATATTTTTTGTGGTTAACGCCCATTACAAAAGTTGGAACATCATCGCTTTTGGCAGGGGCAGAGATAACTACTCTTTTTGCTCCGGCGGTAATATGCTTTGAAGCAGATTCTTTATCCAGAAAAAGACCGGTCGATTCTACGACATAGTCTGCTGATACCTCATTCCACTTCAGGTTGGCAGGATCTCTTTCTGCGGTAACCCGGATTGATTTTCCGTTGACAACCAATTGGCCATCTTTAACATCCACTGTTCCTTTAAAAAGTCCATGGGTTGAATCATATTTTAACATGTAAGCCATGTAATCTACTTCAATCAGGTCATTGATTCCAACGACCTCGATGTTTGGATTTTGTGAAGCTGCACGAAAAACAAGTCGGCCAATCCGGCCAAAACCATTAATTCCTATTTTGATAGTTGACATTTGCTATGAATCTAAGGATTTTTAAATTTTCAAAATCGGGTGCAAAACTACCAAAACTCAATGTTAAATCAAATAGAATATAAAAGATGGAATGACTTGAAATTGAGGCATTTTATTTTTTTTAAATATTTTGTTGGAAATAAAATCCAAAACCCTACTTTTGCGGTCCCAAATCGAAAATGGTCCGTTCGTCTAGGGGTTAGGACACGTCCCTTTCACGGATGAAACACGGGTTCGATTCCCGTACGGACTACAACAGAAAGCTGCTCTTAAGGCAGCTTTCTTTGTTTTATGCCTGTTTACCTTTACGTGCTTGAAAGCGTTTCTTCCAAAATATTTTATGTTGGAATGACTACCAATCTGGAAAATAGATTGTTGGAACACAATTCAGGAAAATCGAAGTTTACAAAAGGCCACTTGCCTTGGAAAATAGTTTACTATGAACAAGTTAATGATTTTAAAGAAGGTAGAATTCGGGAAAAATATCTAAAATCAAACGCTGGAAAATCCTTTCTCAAAAAACATTTTGAAAAAATTGGACACGTCCCTTTCACGGATGAAACACTGGGTTCCCCGCCAGCGTGACGCAGTCGGGCTGGGATTCCCGTACGGACTACAACAGAAAGCTGCTCTTAAGGCAGCTTTCTTTGTTTTATGCCTGTTTACCTTTACGTGCTTGAAAGCGTTTCTTCCAAAAT
>JAIXQU010000188.1 GCA_027485575.1 Cytophagaceae bacterium | reverse complement strand
TCCTTTTGGTCCTGCGGGAATGGATCAGAAAATAAAAGCCTCAATCCAACAGATCAACAGGTTGAAGCTGCTAAAGAAAGCAGCAATGCCATCAACCAATCCCTACCGACACTGATGATCTTTCCGTCTGATGGAATGCTTGAAAGGATGGGCTTCTTGAAAGCCATAGAAAACCAAGGAACAAAATCCTACCAAAGAAATTATCAAGAGGCATTTATAAAAAATCCAGATTTGAAGTTTGCCATCGCAGCCATCCAGGAAGAGTTTGCAAAAATTGGTTTTCCCATGGAGGATATGGAACAGCAGTTGAAGCAGATTTCAAACACCGATGCAATGGATGAGGTAATGGATGTTAGAAAGGATGCAAGAGCGGAATTATTGAACACAGTAAGGCCTGATTACATTATAGAACTTGACTACGATTTGAAAACTGACCCCAAAAGCAGGAATCTGAATAAGGCGCTAACCTATTCTGTGAAAGCATTGGATGTATATACAAATAAGGCAATTGGAAGCATTTCAAAAGCCAATGTTGGGGCAGATAAAGAAGAAAACGATGTCCCATCATTGATAAAATCAGACCTACCGGCATCAATGGATGAATTGAAAGGCCAGATAACAGGTCATTTTGCCGGAATCTTAGCGAATGGTGCTGAAATTACGCTTCGAGTTGCCGTTTCAAAAACAAATGATGTGAAAATTGATGATGATTGCGGAGATCAGGAGCTTAATGAGCGCATCACAAACTGGTTAAAAGACAATGCAGTAAAACAGGCATTCAAAATGACCAAAAACACATCTACGGAAATGTTTTTTACCAATGTGCGTATTGCTGCCAAAACACAGGACGGAAAGAAATATACGGCTTATGATTTTGCAGGAGAACTCAATAAAGCATTGAAAAAAGGTTGCTCACTAAAGTCTAAAAATAAGACGCAAAGTCTTGGGGATGCTTTTGTGTTTATTGAGGGAACCAAATAAATTAAAAAAAATGAAAATGAAATCAAAATCTGTAATCATTGTCTTTCTTGTTTCATTCTCATTGTTTTCCTGTAAATCAGATTATGACAAGCATATAGAACAATTTGGAGAATGTTCCGAAAAAAAGAAAGAAGAAAAAAAATATAAGCACAGTAATATACAAGAAGCTTTAAATGCTTTTGACTTTGAAGTAGCCAGAGATTATTTGGCATGTCATCCCAATAAAGGATTTTATGCAAATGGACATAGAGAAAATCATGAATCGGAGATTTTAGGTACTACTAACCCTTACCAAGAAGATTTAGAACAAATTGTAACCGCCGAGATAACCTACTTTGTAAGTCAGGGTGAATATAAGAGAGCAGAGGCTACGGCTAAAGAAGCCAACCTGATGGAAGTTTATGAAAAGATATCAGGAGAGGGTTTTGAAGAAAAATTAGATGAAATGATTAAAAAAAAGTAGTTCATGAAAATTTTTAATTTTTTTTTTTTTTCTTAAAAAAAGGAAAGCTGCTCAAAAATCTAGTTACGATTTAAATCGAGGAATGAGCTGTAATGATTCTTATATGACCTCAGTAAGAGAATTTAACACAGAATTAGATAAAGTACTAAGTAAATATAGTTATTTGAAAGTTGAAAAATCAGAAATACATGCGTTAGTAGACTTATCTCTACCAGAATTGGATGATAAAAATAAAAATAGTTCATGTGGTGGCTGCGAAGGGAGTAAATTAATTGATACCTATACAAAAGAAGCCACCACTAAATACCTTAAATCAGCGAAATGAAACTAAAAAATTTATTTTTCCCGTTAGTAGCAAGCTCTTTTATTTTTTTTTCCTGTGCTAATTCCGGAGAAAAAAAAGATGACTTAAATGCTAAATCCCCTGATGGTTCTGCTTTTGACGGTGCAAAAACTACAGATGTTTCCGGAAGTAACAACACTAGCTCGGCAAGAACCGAAGGCTATTCTATAAGTATTAAATTGGCTCCATACATACCTGCTTATCCTGATTTAGGGGAAGCTGGAAAGCAACTTTTAGCTACCCGTCTCAATTCTGCAGTATCAAAAATCGGATATGGCGGCGATGGTGCTAATCCCCGGTTTATCATTGGTCCAGATATTAACCTGTTGTCTAAAAACATCACTTCAACCTCACCTACTAAATATTCAAATACCTATGAGGTTAGCCTGATGATTTGTGATGTCGCGTCTGAAACCGTATTTGAAACCTACACCTTTGAATTGAAAGGAGTAGGCAACAGTCCGGAAAAGGCATTCATTAATGCCTTCAGAGATTTTCGATTTGATACTGACGAGTTTTATGGCTTTTTAGTAAAGGGACAGGAAAAGATTCTTTCCTATTATGATCAGAATTGCGAGATGTTTATTCAGGAGGCTAATGGCCAGGCTAGCTTGAGAAATTTTGATGCAGCTTTCAATATTTTGAATAACATTCCTCCTGAGGCCAAGAAATGTTTTCCACAGGCAGAGGTTAAGAAAATAGAATACTTCCAGCAATCATTGAATTCAAATTGTCAAACAGTTTTAGCCTCTATGAAGGCAGAGCTGGGAAAATCAAATGATGCTACTGCTGCAGGTTTTAATGAACCTGCAATGGCATACTACCAGCTTATTGACAGAAAGTCGTCTTGCTTCAAAGAAGCTGAATCCATTTATCAGTCCTATCTCAGAAAATTAAAGCCCGAAGCAAAACGTAATTGGGAGTTCCAAATGCAGCAATATCAAGACAAGGTTAAAAAGATGGAGCGGGACGACCAGTTTCGAAACGATTCCACCATGGCAAATTTTGAATATTTAGAGCATAAAGACGAAATGCAGGCTAAAGCTGAGATAGAAGGCAATAAAAAATTATTACAGAAGTATCAGTATGATCAGTTGCCTTGGCTTAGAAAAGTTTTCCATCTCGGTAAATACGATCCGTTTGATGGTGTTGACAAATAAGATTTTTCTCCCAATCCTTCCATTTTTTAAATTATGACCAATGTCTGATATTTCTTTTCCACTAGAAGTAATTGACAAAATTGGCAATTATGTCTATCGCCTGATTGATCCAAGAAATGGTGAAACATTTTATGTGGGCCGGGGACAGGGAAATCGTGTTTTCCAACATGCTGCAGGTATAACCGAGGGAATGAGCAAGGATGGTTTATCAGATAAATCAGATAGGATTAGAGAAATAAAAAATGCCGGTTTGGAGGTTATTCATGTTATCCATCGGCATGGTATTCCGGACGAAGTTGTCAATCATGTTGAGGCAGCATTGATTGATGCTTATCCAGGGCTTACTAATGAGCAAGGCGGTGAGGGTAGCGGAAGTTATGGGCCTATGCATGCCGATGAAATTATCAGGCTTTATGCATTGCCCTTAATGATTGAAAAACCTGAGCATAAATTAGTCCTAATTAATATCAATCATATTTCAGACCGCTCATCAAAAGATTCAATTTATAAACAAGTTAAGGGCAACTGGAGAATTTCCATTAATCGTGCGAGACAAGCAGATTTTGTGATTGCTGTATATAGAGGAGTGTCCATTGGTGTTTTCAAAGTAAGCTCATGGCTAGCTTCTATTGAACATGAAGGTCGTTTTTGTTTTGAAGGCGAAAGTGCCAGCCAGGAAATTTGGAATATGTATGTTGGCGAATTTGGTTTGCGAATAACAAATTCGGAGATGAAACATATTCAAAACCCGGTCAGATATTGGAAATGCTGAATTGCAACTTCAATATCAGGAATTTCATCGTGGGTTTCAAAAAATTGGTCTTCTGGGCAGTTTGTTCCGGAAAATAATTTAAAATATAGATTAAATTCAAGGTTTTTGAAAATAAAAAAACCATAATAAGTAACATTAAAACAAATTTAATTTTGGCAAGCATTGTATCAAGTGAAAAAAACCCCCAAACTATTAAATGGGGTGAAGGTCTTCTAGAAAATATCATAATTGATAAGGCAATATTGGATGACAATGTCCTCTGTAGACATTGTCAAAAAGAGATGAAGGCTGGAAGATCAATTTTTGTTGCTGCTGCTTGGAGTCAAATGGCTTTTTTTCTTTATCCAAATGGGTCGGTCGGTGAATCGTATTCATCAAAACCTGCATTTTGCTCAGCAGATCATGCTAGAATTTATGCAAAAAAAAATAAAGGAAGCTTCTAATAACAGCAAAAATCAATTGAAAAACCGGACAATCTTTCAAGTGCACTTTTCCAATGGGATTGATAAAATAGCGACCTTTGGCAACCTCTGCATTGAACACTATTCTGATTTTACCGCCCAGCACAAAGGATTGGATTTAAGAACTGTTTAAAATAAATCATCATTTTATATGGGTTTCCTAAACAGCTTCTTTCGTGAAACCGGTAAAAATACCGGTAAGTGGGTCAGCAATAAAGTGTTTGGCTCGGGCTGGTCTACACCCCACCGGATTCGCCATGAATACGGAAATGCAGATGATTCAAACAAGAGCGATGACGATTTTGGGGATGCCCACCTTCGTGAGTTGAATGCAGAAACCGGGCGAGTCCGCAATCTTGTGGAAGAAACAGATTTTACCAACAACGATGCCGATGCCATTTCCGTACAGCTGGATGATCTTATTACGGCAGGTCGCAATTCCTGGAATACCAATACATCCCTTGGTTTGTTCCGACCAAAAATTCAATCCGGCATTCTTCGGCTTCGGCGGCTTGGAGAGCAAGAACTCGCCGCACATTATCAGTCGGAATGGAACAGACTGAATAGAGGTCGGATTTTGCGGGTCTTCATGCTCGTTTTACTGGCTATTGTTCTTCTGGGCGTGCTGGCTTTGATTGCGGGTCTAGGTTAGAAATTTTATTATTTTTTAAAGATGACACTTGATACCATTTTATCGATTTTTTCCATAATAGTTAATATTATCGGATTCTATTTTGTTGTTAGGCAAATAACCCAACAGGCGCTTGCAACTAGGGGCGATACCTATACCAATCTCTGCGGGCTTTCTTACGAGATATTAAAAACGATCAGCGATAACACCTATTTATATCCATATTTCTACGAAAATAAAAAGCTTGAACAGCAATCGGAACATCGGGTTCAGGTCTTAATATGTTGCGAAATGATTGCCAACTATTGCGACAATGTTACCCTGCAGCGGGAGAATATTCCGGTGCATGTTTGGCAGCGTTGGAAAAACTTTATCAAAGGACAACTGGAAATCAGCATGGAGTTAAAACAGTTCATGTTGGAATACAAGGACTGGTACTCAACCGAGATGATTGAGATACTAGATGAGGTTGTAAAAAAATAAATTATCAAGAAATTTTATGAACATCAGCATTAAAGACCGGCCGATTCAAAAGGCAAATCAAGATCAATTAAAGGTATCGCGTTATGCTGATGCTCTAGTTAATTTTATTCTCAACAGCGACACACCCATTACCATCGGTCTGCAGGGCGAATGGGGCACCGGTAAAACTTCTATGATGTACATGCTTCAGGAAGAATTGCTGAAGCAGGATGTGGCTACTTCCTGGGTAAATACCTGGGAATACTCCATGTTCCGGGGCGCAAAGGAAACTACGCCTGCTGTTCTGAATGGTTTGCTGGCAACCCTTGAGGAGTCATGTGGAGACAAATGGACCATAAAAGGCGAAACCGAACAGACCATGAAGAAGGTAGGCCGGTTTTTTGGAAACATCATCAATCAGGTAAGCGTAAATCAGTTGGGTGTAGATGTTAAGGCCGCAGTAGACTCTTCTGGTTCTGCAGAAGGGATTAGCCGGGCCGAAATTGCGCAGGTAAAGTCGGATATTTCTGAGATTATTAACAAACTCATTAATGACAAAGGTAATTCATACGAGCGGGTTGTCTTTTTTGTGGATGACCTGGATCGGATAAATCCGGTGGATGCCGTGGAAGTGCTGGAAGCCTTGAAAAACATGTTTGATATGGACCACTGCATCTTTGTTCTGGCCATTGATTATGATGTGGTTGTAAAAGGTTTGGAAGGCAAATTCGGCAAGAAAACAGAGGAAAATGAGCGAGAGTTTCGTTCCTTTTTTGATAAGATAATTCAGGTTCCTTTTACCATGCCGACAGGAGCGTATGACATTGATTATTTTTTGGATGAGAAACTGAAGGGTTTGGGAATGAACATACCCGATTCACTTAAACTGCTTTATCTTGAGGTTGTTAAAAATAGCGTGGGTCACAATCCCCGAAGCCTCAAAAGATTTATAAATACATTTAGCTTGTTGAACACGATTCGCAAGGCCGAAAATACTGCTGAGGAATCTACTAATGCTGAAGCTACAGAGTTTATGCTTTTTGCCTTGCTTGGCATACAGATTAGCTATCCCAAAATTTTCCGGCATCTGGGTATGAATCACGATTACAAAAGCTGGCATCAGGCTTTTGCGGCGAGATTGGGTCTAGACTGGCAGATAATTACGGATAAGGTAAAGGAGTACGGAGAAAATCTTTTGGTGGATGAGGATTGGGAAAAGGTAGTTTGGGGGCTTTGCCAGTCAGATGCATATTTGAAAAGTCGAGCCTTCAGCATTCTGGAACTACTAAATGTTCTTTCGGATCATTTTGGAGAAAGTTTGGAAGAAGTGATGCAAAATGCCCTTGAGTTTGCTGCAATTACTTCTGTGGACGATAGCCACGAATCCAAACAGAGCATAATTAAGATTGGCGAAAAAAGAATTCGTTTTACTGGTCTGGATGCCAAGAAACAACAATTACTGGATTGTAAATGCAATGCTGTGGCTGTTGATCTTTGGTACCGCATTATTTCAAAACTAGATCAGAACCTTTCCAGCATTGGCTCAAAAATTAACTATGCCAAATCTGCTACAACATTTTATCGCTGGGTTAATGGCAAAAATGGAAAGGATATCCAAACCATTTATTGCATGAACCCCGGAGCCAACAATACCGGATTAAAAATTGATTTTTACGGTTATTCTGATACTTTCATCAAGGATGTTTGCGCAATTGCTGCGGGTTTTGGTTTGAGTACAAATGAGTCTGAAATCATGAAAGCGGAAAGCTGGTTTGAAATATGTCCCGGCTTTTTCATGGCAAGACCCAACCCGGGCTCGAAGAATGGGCTTTATGGTGTAGTTATGATTACCTATGATTTTTCTTCCGCTTTGCCTAGGGAAAAAACAGAAGGATTGGTTATGGCATTGATGGATAAGATGATATCGAAGTTGTCTTAGGTATTGTTTTCAAGCTTTTGCTCCCGGAGACTTAGAAATTAGGATTCCCGACAAATTCTTCCCCATTTTGTCGGGAATGAACCTTTCCCGAGAAAAACCATTCGAACTTGTCGGGAAACCGGACTAAAACAAGAACATTATTGATCACCAATCATGCTCATTCTGTTTCGGGCTATTTCTACGGCTCGGTGTAGCTTTTCCTGAAGTACTTTTTGCGGCGGCAGTGCCGTCAAATAATCAGCAACCCGGATATTACTTTTATCCAGTTGCATCAATTCTACGTGCTCCTCGTTCTTGCCTGTACAAAGTATCAAACCAATCGGGGTATTTTCACCTTCTACCTGTTCATACTTTTCCAGATAGCGTAAATACAATTCCATTTGGCCTTTATAGCTCGCCTCAAATTCTCCAATTTTCAAATCGATGGCGACCAGACATTTTAGTCTTCTGTGGTAAAAGAGCAGGTCAATGTAATAGTCCCGGTCGTCGATTGTAATTCGTTTTTGCCTTGCCAGAAATGCAAAGTCGGTACCCAGTTCCGTAATAAATCGTTGCAATTCGGCAATGATGCTGGATTCCAGATCTTTTTCAGAATATTGGTCGCTCAGACCCAGAAAATCTAAAAAATAGGGGTCTCTAAAAACCAGATCCGGATTCAGTTTTTGTTCGTTTTTTAGGATTTCTAAATCCTGCTGAATGGTGCGTTCGGGTTTTTTGCTGATGGCAGTTCGCTCATAAAGCATTGACTGGATGCGCTCTTTTAATTGCCTGGAAGACCATTTTTCTAGTTTACAAAGCTCTATATAAAACTCCCTTTTTATTTGGTTGTCCATATAAATGAGCATTCTGATATGTGTCCAACTCAATTGTCTACGCAGTGCGTATACAATTTTCTCATCGGCAAAAGCAGAAGCAAATTGCATGCATTGCCTCAGTTGCTTTTCACCCCAGCCTTTTCCAAATTCTGCTATCAATTGTATAGAAAGAGATTGCACAATCTGCTTGCCGTATTCGGCTCTTTCATTTCCCAATACTTCATCATTTATTCGCTTGCCCACTTGCCAGTATAGCCAGGTAATCTCTGCATTTATAGCCAACGCCACATCTTGCCGGCTTTGCTCGATCAGGCTTTTTACATCATTAGCAACTGGTGTGATAACAACTTCTATCATGGTAAATTCGCTATTTCTATTCGCTATAAAACTTTTAAATTGGTTTCTTACCCGGTTGATTCAAAAACCGGCAGACATATGGCTTTACCTTTTGGACTTGTATTCGGTTCACAAACCTAAAGGTTAAAATTACTTTTTGGAAAAGGGAATCAGAAATTCTAAGAATCATTGAAAAACCCCAACTTTTGACTGACATATTTTTGAAATATAATAATCTCTTGCCCACTTAAACCATAAAAGTTGAACTGGCTTACCCAATTCCGTTTTCGCGTTTCTATTGATACCGTCCATTGTGGGATCCGATCATGGCCAGGATGTTGGTGAGGGTGAGAGTTCGGACGCTCCATTTTTCGAGCTTACAGATTTCAATGCAAAACTCTTCCTGATTGGATCTTCGATTGGAATTATTGCCAAAATATGAATCCAGCTCAATTGTCGTAACAGTGATACGGCAATATTTTCATCCTGGAATGTACCCGCAAACTGCATCAACCTACGAAGGTTCTTATCTGAAAAAGGTGATCCATATTCAGCTCTGAAATATTTTTCGAACCTAAGGTCAAGGAGCGGATTTTTGAGTTTTGGTCACACTCTTTCCACCTGTCCTTCCAAATGTCAATGGCCGCTATTCCAAGCCTTTTTCCATGTCTCAAAATCAGCATTACGGATTTTATACCGGGCGATATTTCCTTCATGCAGGGAAAGCAATTCGGTTTCGACGGCTTCTATAAACTTCGCACAGTCTTCTTTCGGAATTAATCGTGCCTCCTGTTGAATTTCTTTTAATGCCGAGGGGGCATCTACAGTATCCGTGACAAGCATAAAAATCAGTGACTTCATTTCGTCCCGGTATTTCATCCGGAATGGATCGGGTTCACCGATGGAATGCTGTATGGCAGCGTAACGGTCGGCAGATCTCTGGTAGGCCCAGACAAAAACATCTCTTAAAAGTTCAATCCGATTGAGTTCGTAAACACCTTTGATTCCTTGTATGTACAAATCGCCCGGCACATCCACAAATGACAAGGGCGATAGATTGTCTTCTAAAAACGGAATATTGGCAGCAAGCCTTGATACCCGTTTGTTTACATCATCAAAGGGCTGGAGATACGGCAGGTGGACAGTCACAAAGAATGCCCTCTCGAAAGGGTTTTCAATGGCGGTGGCCTTCTCAAGGATTTGATCAAAGATTTCTGAAATCAATTGTGGAATACCCAAGGGTATGTAAACCGAGTTTGAAATTCCCACCTCGATGGTCCGCAATCGCCCAACGGCGGCCGGATCTGCCAGCAAGTTGTTTGCCAGCAAACCGTGCAGGTTCATAATGGTGTATCGGTTGAAGCCGATTTCCCCGACTGTTTCAACCAGAAATTCAATGGCCTCCTTGTGGTTCAGGATCATTTGAGCATCACGTGCAGATTTGCCTGCTGCCGATTTACCAAATGCAATCAATTGCTGCGTATCCAAAAGAGAATATGTATTGCCTTCCAACCGGCTGGAATTCCAGGATAAATCGATTAAAAGCCGGTTTAAAATTTCTCTCGCAAAGGTTCCGGCGGGCTCCTCAGAGTTCCTAGTTTTACCGATCTTCTCCAGCTTCTGTCGGTCATCCGGCGAAAGATATGCCGTGATATTGGGTTGGTATTGATCCAGAAAATCACGGTTATAACTTACAGGTTTCCGTTGGTGGAGGGCTTGCGATACAAAGTTTAGAATCTCTTGTCCACTGTCAGAAAGGGGAATAAGAAGAGAAGGGGTATTTTCTGCTTCAATAACATTGAGGTGATATCGGGTTGCCTTTGAACCACCTGTTACCTTAATTTCGTTGAATTCTCTTTCTAATTTAGAAAGTCTGCGTTGAAGGGTTCTCTCATTCAATTTAAGATTTGAATGGGCAAGAATATCTTCCATGGAAGCGCCATTCGGAAAGTGACGAATGGAATTCCGGATGATTTCCAGTTGTACCTGAAGTTCGTTCTTTGTTTTCGTCATTCCCGACACTTTTTTATGATTCCCGACAAAAATAAGCTATTCCCGACAGATTTTATCAAATTTTGTCGGGAATGCCCCTTTCCCGACAAAAACCATTTGATGTTGTCGGGAAACCGGGCTAAAAAATCCTCACCCCGGCTGGTTCTCCTCACCAGCCGGATAAGCTTTTGAAACAATACTTTGTATTGGCAAGTGGGTTATCAACCACGGGAGAAAAAGTGTCAGGTTAGGATACATATCGCTGGATAACAAGGCAAAAAGAACAGCCATAATGAAGGACATGGAAAATTACAGGAATTCCTTGTCTGACTTCTCAGAAGAAATGCAAGCGCATTTAATAAAGGAATTTCAAAGTTTGAATAGAATCTGTTATTAGAGCATTCGTTATTTTACCCTATCTGGATAAAAATTATGATGCACAGATATCCACAATTTTGAATTGTCCTGAAATTAACATTCTTTTAGCCTATTGTATTTACCCTTGGAGACAATTGCACTGCTGATATTTGTTTTTTTTATTGCCTTTTATGCAACTGATACCACCCATATGTTTGCTGGCCAGAGTGGCCACAGAAGCGAACCGGGCAAAAGGACAACTACCGACCATGAAAAGTTGGACCAGCCAAAAAATCTCCCCGCTGTGCATGAAAAAATCAGGGAGCATTGCCTGCACATGGAGTACCTGGCTTCCGGGATGACCGTTTTCCAGAAAAATTACCGCTCCACACCGCAGAATTTTTTTTCATTCGGCCATTTTACGGAATTAACAAAAAATGAAGCAAACGGAAGCGTAAACTTGTCTTACACCTATGCGCTGCCATTTAAAGGTCAAAAAGCTACCTTTAATCAAACCTTTTTTGTAGCCGAAACATCGCAGCTTCTGGATGGTTATGGCATAGACCGTGTACAGTCGCACACTCCGGGTTTCCGTTTAAATTCTCAAAAGCCTGACGCCCTTGATTTTGACTATCCACACATCATTAACCTATTAACTGATTCCTCAAAAGCAATTGCCCACCATATACAGGATACCCTGAAAGCCATTTCGAAAACAGATTTCATTCACATGGTTGAAACCGTTCGGTTTTTTGTGAATCATCTACCGTATGGCATACCAGACTTCAGCGCTGTAGAACTA
This sequence comes from Cytophagaceae bacterium, assembly GCA_027485575.1. Lineage (GTDB taxonomy): Bacteria > Bacteroidota > Bacteroidia > Cytophagales > Flexibacteraceae > CAMDMI01. Next base: position 14,330 of record JAIXQU010000188.1, on the reverse strand, counting down.
CCTCCGGGACCTGACGCAAAAATTCCCAAGCGCTTTGATTTCGGGGAAGTTGCCCTGACACCAGAAATTCTTGTTCTCAGCTATGGAGACTGTGATTCAAAATCCATTTTAATGGCAGGTGTTTTGGGTGAATTGATTGGTAAACAAAATGTTGCGCTTGTGTCCTGTATGTTGGCTGATTGCTCAAGGCCTGGCAATTTCATTTTTCATATGATGGTGGGTGTGGCAGGGTTGCCCTATAAAAAAACAACAATGGTGTCTGATGGAGAGAAAAATTATCATTTGATAGAATCAACCGCTCCATATCTCAATGCCAATATTCCATTCGAAATTAAGGACCCTGTATTATTTCCTTTGCATAAGATCCAAACCAATACTCTTTCACCTGCATGACAGAACTATACCAGTGGTTTTCCCGGCTTGATCCCGTTGAGGCATGGCTCGTTTTTGGGGCGGTGATGTTGGTTCTTGGCCTGATACCCTACACGCCCATGCTGTATGGAATAACAAGAGTGTTAATCCGCTGGGAGAAAGCAAAAATCCATACATTTAAATACGCGTTTTCGCCTGACCATAAACTGGCGGAAGCGCACAAAAATGAGTTTTACCTCTTATCGCCAACCATGGATTTTATCGTTCAGGGAGGCGAGATTCTCATTACCTGGCATGTTACCGGCGCATGGCGGGTAGACATCGACGGGATCGGGAAGAACCTCAAAGGAAATGCCGCAAGGGTTATTGTCAATCGAAGCAAGCCCAATTATACCCTTACAGCCTACACACTTAAAGGTAAACTTCGGGCCGTTCTCCAACTGCCGGCCGACCGTATTTTCGATGTAAAAACTACTTTATTTGCGCAGGACAGGGCCTGGACATACGACCCTGTACTTAGACCTGTGGAAAACTTTTCCTTCACCCGGATTCCAAAAAGTCCGAACAACGGTATTCCAGAAAGCAAAATTGGTTTTCCTGAAACCCGGGTACCGGTTCCGGAGACAAGTCGCCTGTGGCCGGCAATGAATTATACAGGTATCGTTGAAAATGAACAACTTAAATCCATTCTTGATGCCCAGAGCATAGTCCGTTTTTATCCGGACAATCTCTGCAACTATCAGGAAAACGGGGCGCATCTTTTTTTTAGCTCGGCAAAAAAACTTAGAGAAAAACTCAGGCGGGATTACGCCAATCAAAAAAATAAAAACAATAAATAACTCCATTCAGTAACCATGAGCAGTACTCAGAATTCGAATCAATCGGCTGGCAGCAATTCCGGCCACAGCGGCATGAATGATCATGTGGAATACCGCCTGCAAATCCCCATGATGAAAGGCGTGGCCAGATTCCTTTGGAAATGTGCCGGTGCAGATTTCCAGATCATGGAAAGGGCATCTTATTATGACCATATGAAGCATATGGGCATAGGCGGAGTTGTGCTGGCCACCACCATTCTTGCCTTTGTTGCCATGGCCTTTGCCATCGACACCATTTTTGAAAACAAAATCATTGCGGTGGTTCTGGGTCTGGTGTGGGCGCTGGTCATTTTCAATCTGGACAGGTTTATTGTATCGGCATCAAAAGGGGATGGAAAAGAGTCCGTTAGCGGGAGTGAAGCAGTTTCAGCAGCACCCAGATTAATTATGGCTGTTTTTATAGGAATTACCATTTCTGCACCTTTGGAAACCTATATTTTCAACAAGGAGATTGAACGGGAATGGCGCCTATCCATGGACCAGCTCGCATTGAGCAAAAAATATGAGATAGCTCAAATTGAAAATGACCACAACATTGAAATCAATGAAAAGGTAAAAGTGCTTGAAAATGATGCGGTAAAACAGCAAATGATTGTAGACGACCTGCAGCAAAAATATGTAATGGAAATGGCTGGTGGATTGGGCCAGGGAAAGCGTGGGGCAGGTAAGGTGGCTGATGCCATTAAAGCGGAAAAAGTAAGTGAGCAAGCCAAACTTGACAGGATTGTTGCTGAAAGAGATGCCTTGAGAAATCAACAAAAGGGGAATGAAAACGCAATAAAATCAAAGCAGGATTCCGTAATGACGTTAATCAAAAATGAAAAGCCTGGTTTCCTGGATAAAATCATGATGATTGAGAGGCTAAGTACATCAGGAAAAACAGTTCCAAAATTTGACCCGTCAACGAATAAAATAGTGAAGGGTGAAGAAATTGAAATTTATGGATCAGCTTTTTGGCCTATCTGGTTGGTGAGGCTTTTGTTTGTTTTAATTGAAATTACACCTGTTTTGTTAAAACTATTCCTTGTAAAAGGCGCATATGAAATCATGCAGGACAATGTGACTCAAATCCTTACCGCGAAACAGGGAATTTTCTATGAAGAAGTTAAGGACGAGAACAATAAAACCATGTTTGTTCAAACCAATCACAATCCAAGGCGCATCGTTCGGGTAATTGAGCACCAGAATGCGCTGGAAGAACGAAACGCCAAAGAGGCCATTACAGCTTTTGCCGATAAGGAACTGGAGGAAATCAAAAAGAATCCGCAGGCCTTTTTTCCGAATCCTGGAAACGGAAATACTACCGGAAGCGGGAATTCTCCTTCCTGACCTGTTATAAATTTACAGCATATATTCAGGTAAATCTTTGGCGGGCGAATTGGTCATTCTTGGGGATCTGGATGGGTATTTTTATACCCGTCAGGAAGTCCTTTTGGGCCCGAATGATGAGGAAGGCATCAGAATTAAACCGGAGAATTTCAATGTAAATCTTTACCGTGGAACCATCACCAATGCCGAAACCCTTCCTGAGTTCATTCCCCAGGAATATGAAAACTACAAAAGCCTTTGTCTGGTAGGTGTGCCCTCGTTGGTGGTGGAGCCATCGCCCAACACAAGTTTCACTACTGCGCAGAACCTGGAGTTCAGCTCTCTGATCCTGATAGATCCGGTTTATGTGAACCACTGGTACAGCAACCGTGATATTACGTATCCGGACCCTGATCCGGATGATGAAAACAATCCGAAAATCAAAAACGACAGGAAAGACAAAGTATATGTTCATGTCCGCTCGCGGGTAGTGGGCCGAACCGCTGATCAATCAGCCGGCGTGATACTACAGGATAATCAGGGCAACGACCTCCTTCAGAAAGCCCGGGGTTGCCTGCCTGATGCAGGAGGCTGCCTGCATCAATCTACGGGATGTTTTGCTCAGCTATGGAAATGGCTGATTTGGCTTTTGTTACTTGGTTTATTGTGGTGGTTATTCAAAAGCTGCAATGAATCTGCCAGCACTGATGTTTGTTTGGAGGCAGAGAAAATTAAAAAAGAAGCGGCCCTAAAAAAGCAGGAACTCGACTCTCTGAATAAGGTGCTGGAAAAAGGAATGCAGGAAGAACTCCGGAATATTTCCAGGCTGTATTTCTATGAGAGTTCAGTTGATTTTACCGTTTCCTCCGAAGGCGGAGCCGGAATTCTGGCAGAATTTCTCAATAAATACCCGAAAGCAGGTCTCGAAATTACGGGTTATGTCAATGGCAGTCCACCGGAGCCAGAGGGCACTGACCTGAAAAGGGCCCAAAAAGTTGTTGAGCTACTTAAAAAAGCGGGCATTTCCGATAAAAGAATCCGGACAAAACCAGCGGTTGCGGGCAATAAGCAAGCCGATTCAAACCGCCAGAAAAATTCAGAAGGCCGGTACTTCAACCGGAACATGCGAACCGAAGCCACCCTTTTTCTGCTTAACGATGGAGAATAAGATAAAGTACCGGATCGAAGCAGATTTTGAAGGCTGGATGTGGACTGGCCAGAAGGATGTCGAGGCATTTAAAAAGGGACATGAAAATCCGGATGATTTCCTTGTTAATGTCTATCGCGGCCATGTGAGGAATGTGAAGATGATGAAGCAGGACAGCAGCCTGCCGGATACGGACTTCAGACTGATGAATGTGCACAACATTCAGGTGGAGCCTGGTGGAGAATGGCCATTTTCCAATCCACGAATTTTCGATTTTTATCAGTTTCATTTGGATGGGGTGACATTTGGACAACCCAATTTTCAGGAAGGCATATTTTCACCACAGAACAGGGATAAAACCTATTGCTCGCTGAAAGGCCGGCTTTATGGCACAATCCTCGAACGAAGGGTTAATCCTTCAACACCAGAACCTATAATTCCTCCTGAAAACTGTGTTCCTTGCAGCCAGCAGGTAAAGTCGGGTGGCTTTGGAGTGGATGAACAATTGATTCGACTTGGTACAACATCAGGATTAACCTACATCAGGTTCAACCCTCTGGACGAAATTGACAAGCTTGAAATTTTTTACCGGGGCAACCGGATATGGTCTACCCATCAGTTGAAACACCACAAAGATGGTTTTGTTGGTGGCAATCTGGATAAGGAATCTGGTATTTCTTCAGCCAGCAAAAACAAGTTGGGAACTTTTTTTTACCAATATCATGGAGATGAGTTTGTTAAGGTGGTCGTCACCGGCAAAGTGGACGGAACCAAATGGGACTATACATTGTTCTGTCCTGGTGTTGTGCCACCTGATGCAGAACTGGAAAAGGACGATCTATTTAGCGACACACTTAATCCCAAAAAATGGCTCAATAGCGGTTGTTTAAAGTGGCTTTGGTACCTCTTGCTGCTACTATTGTTGCTTTTATTGCTTCAGCAGTGTTCATCCCTTGGCCAGCGGGCTATATGCTGGTACGACAAATTGAAAAACGAGCGTCTTCTTAAAGAAACAAATGAAGAACTCGAAGAAGTAAAGAAACAACAAAAGCAGACGGAACAGGATGTAAAGCCCTGTGAAGGCAAAAAATGGAATGGCACCAAGCAGGTAGATGTACAATACATTGAACTGGGAGACAAGCCCGGAAAAGTAACGGTAGATTACAACATGTATGAACTGGAAGATATGATTGAGTTGTATTATGATGGGGAAATGGTTGGAAGTTCAAACAGATTTGTCGTTTGGAAAAACCAGCTGCGTTGGGATTACAAAGCAGAAAAAGGAAGACCTACCCGCTTTATGATCAAAATGATTCCAGGGCCCGATGACCGTACAAAGTGGAAATATGATGTTTATTGTCCATAACAAAATTACATAAACAAATGCTCTTTTTACTTGGATTACAAGATACACACTTCAGCCGGATGCTACCCGAAGAAGCCCGCCGTCAAAAGCAGATTTACGGCATTTTGATTGCATTTGAATTCCTCTTGGCCCTGGCCGCAGGGCTTTCTGTTTATACATTCACTGCGGTTGTATTCCAATCTATTGCCTGGGCAATTACTGCTGGCATTTTTTTTAGTCTGCTCACCCTGAATTTATTAAATCTGGTATTCCTGGCAACCTTGAATCCATCGGATGACACCCTTTACAAAAACTGGATTTCGAAGAAATACTCCCTGAAAGATCTGAATGATGAAAAAATTGCCAGCCTGAAAACCAATGCTGAAATTGATGCTTATCTATTTGACGTAAAATCGAAAATCAGAACCAAAGCGTTGAGCTTCCAGCAAAAAAAAGCCTCGTTTGTTTTCACCTTTTTACGGAATCTGTTTCTGGTTTCAATCCTCACTTTGCTGGCGGTGGTGGTGGCAAACGGCCTGGAACTGTTTTTCTTCAGGCACGAAATCAACAAGACCATTCATGACCTTCTGCTTTCGAATACACTGACAGACAACTGGACCAAAGAGCATTTACTTCAGCAGCAGGGAGGCAAGGAATTTCTGCTTATTGAGTCGAATTCATTGTTGCTCAATTTAAACCTGCTGACCAGAGGTCTGGGAAACTGGAAATGGATTCTGGATTTTGTGGTGGTGATTTTGTTTTTACTTCCCTATGTCCTGATGTACCGTAGTCCGGAATTTTTGAAAGGTCATTATATGAGGGAACTTGTCCTTCACCAGCTGGAAATTTCCGGCAGGCACTTTATACTCACCCGGCAAAAGGTGATGGAGATTAAGGTGTATTTTGATTCGCCTGAATTTGAGGAACAATTATTCGAAAAACTATACGGATTCAAAAAGCCGTAAAAAACATGGAAAGGCAGTATTTTAACCGCTCAGCACTAGTTTTCTTCATCCTGTTCGGGTTGGTCTATCTTTTATGTATACCCTTCCTCGCCGAAAAGTTGTTTAGTGACAGGGTTGTTAAGGAAATGGAAGAAGAACAGGCCCAGGCCCAAAAGGCCGAAGATTGGCTCAGGGAAGATCCTGCTGATACCGCCAGCAAACCGGGCGTAAAGAAAATTGTCTGGAAATGGCAGGATTTTGATGGCGGCCTGCACAAGATTTCATTTGAGGTGGACCAAGCCAAACTTGTGGATGTTTCCCGTTTTAGGGAGGAAATAGACTTTGACGGCAGCAATATTTCCGGGCTTTATTCCAACCTGAACAAAAAAAGCAAAGAGATAATGAAGCCCATGATTGAGGCTATGAAAGAAGAAATTAAAAAATCGGGATTTCCTTCTGACGAAGCTTACATGAAGTCGCTTGAAATGGTCGCTTCCGCGGTTCAATACATTCCCTATACACTTGTACTTGACAATTCAGGGAAGTGCCCTTGTGAAATGCCGTTCGGCTCATTTTCTTCTGAATGCCAGGTGCAGGAAGACGGCAGGGGTTGCTGTGCAGGCATCATTCCTTTCGGCGTTTATGCACCTGCAGAGTTTATGGACCACAGGAAAGGAGATTGTGATACCCGCTCATTATTTGCCTATCTGCTGCTTAAAGATATGGGCTTTGACGTAGCAGTTATGATCAGCATGCAAAAGGGCCATAGTGTACTCGGAGTGCATCTGGCGAACAAAACCTACCCGGATTACGGCAGCAGTCCGGGCGGTAAAAAATATTATCTTTGGGAACTTACCGCGAAGGACATGCCTCTGGGGCGTGGTGTGGATGGTTCCGACTGGAAATCAGCTTTAAATTAAATACCAAATATGATGTCATCTGTTTTAAACCTCTCACTGATTACCGTTCTGGGTATTCTTTACATTTTTACCTATTCCCAGCTGGTGGGTAATTACCTCGAACGAATTGCAAAGCCCAAAAATATGGCGCTGCTGATTCTTTATTTTTCAGCCATACTTTCAGCAGGCATAAACCTGTATCACATTTCGGAAATTGCGGAGAATGCCTTTATTTTCTTTATGGATAAAAACGAAGTGATCAAGGCTATTTTGTATGCCTTTGGCTTTGTGAGTGGGATGTGGTTTTTTTCTTTTGCCTTTTTCATGGTAAGTTTTATTCTGGTTTCTATGCTCACACCCAGAGATGAAAAATCCGAACTTGCTATGGGCAGCATTGAAATTGCCGGGCTACACAGTACGATTTTGATTGTGCTTTCCTTTGTGATTGCACCTGCACTAATTTCAATTGCATCTCAGTTTATTCCTTATCCGGATATGCCATTTTGAAAAACCTGGTAAATTCAAGTTGTAACTGCGCCAGATTTAGCATTCCGCACCTGTTTTTTATTTCGATCCAATGATTTTCAAGGTAAACCTGTCGGGATAGGAGGGGTCGTAAGAAATTTCTGGGGAGAGGACAGGTCCGAAAACAAAAGCAATTTGTATTTCTGGCGCCAGGGTTGCCCGATGTTAAGAGGAAGAGAAATTGGTCAGGCCAAAGCTCCAGATGAGCCTTTATAACCCGGCTGGTTTCCTCACCGGCAGGCATACATAAAATCCTATCAGGACTTGTTAACCGAAGAAAAGTGGTTTACTGTTGGTTGGTAGTCCTGAGTCTGGTTTACAAATGTCGGCTTATCATAGAAACAGGTGAAATTCGTCTTTTTCTCTTCGAATTTCTCAGCTATATGAACTAATATGAATACATAACAAAGCTTACTAATAAGTATTGCAAGGGCCATTGAATTGAGATTTTCAATTTTTTTTACAGATTTTGGCCTTTAATATGTTTTGATATGCGGGGTAAAGGCAGGTATGTACCATTTGATTGGATTTGAAAAATTAAAGAAAATATTAGAAAAGTTACATTTGCAGGAGAAAATACAACCTGCAGTACCATAAATTTTTTAATATGCTAATCATCCATACTTCTATTCTTTTCTTCCGTAAACATTCATCCTTCCCTTTTCCCCGCTTACGGAATGAGTTTTCATTCAGTTTCCTCATACTTTTAATTCAGCTGGTTTCACCATTCCAATCCAATGTTGCTTTTGGGCAGTGCAAGGCAGTTTTGGTTGAAAACGACTCACCTGCAAATGCCAGTGTTGAGGCACGTGCATCCTGGACTGAATTCCAGTATCCCGGGACCTTGTCTACACCTACAAATTCTGGAGAACCGCCTCAAGGTGGAGTTCTTGTCATGAATCCTACCGGAGGTGGGGCATCGATTTGGCAACAGGAATTTTTGTATAATTTTTCTTTTTCTTTTAATGCAGGAGAAGGTCTTTCAGATTGGAGAATAGATTTTAACCGGGATGGAGATTATAATGGTGCTGGAGAAAGAGTTTACTCGGTTGATGAAGAGCTGGTAAATAAAGGATTTTCCTTCCTCAGGATATTTGCTCAGGCAAGTGATAATTTTCAAATTCTTAACACAATCAGTATCAGGAATCTCATAATAAATGGAGTAGCATCCGGCGATATTTATGCTTTCGGACCTAATATTATGGACCTGAATTATTCCGGTTTAGGAGGAAGTTTAAATGATATTTCGGTTACAGGAAGTCTGGCCTTCAGCAATATGACTTCTTTTGTCAGTAATAGCTTTCCGGTTTTTAAAATTCAGCTCATTTCGCCTGTGGAACGCTCGCTTTGTGAACTGCCGGTTATCAGTCATCCAACCGGAACCTATGATGGCCAGCAGACAATTTCGATCTCCTATCCGGATAGTTCAGCATCTATATACTATACTACTTCAGGAAATATGCCTGTTATCGGAACGGCATTTACAATACTGTATACCGAACCTTTAGTGGTCAATGCAACCACCACCATAAGGACAATGGCTGTAAAAACCGGGTTTCCAAATTCACCAGTGGCTGTGTCTTTTCTTTCCATTACAAATCCTCCTGCTCCAGTAATAACCCCGGTAATCAGCCCGGGCACAGGTTCCTACAACAATCCTCAGGAAGTTAGTTTGACATGTGGTACGGAAGGTGCTACAATATACTACACCACCACAGGCAATGTTCCCGTTCCGGGCACCGCTTTTACCAAAATATATTCGGTTCCTTTTGTAGTTAATTTTTCTACCCAAATCCGGGCAATTGCTTTGAAAGACAGCATGCTTATATCCCCGGAGGCAATTTCAAATATTACCATTACCTCACCGCCTTCTGTGGTTGCGAAACCCGGAATCTCACCTGGAAGCGGAACTCACTTTGCGCCTCAGGCCATCACCATTACATGCGCTACTCCAGGGTCGACCATATATTATACCACCAATGGAAATGTTCCTTTGCTCAGTCCATGGCCAAATTCTTTTACCCGAATCTACTCTGGTCCATTCACCGTTACCAGTAGAGGCAGAATAACCATCAGGGCTATGGCTATTGCAGCCGGCCAATTGAATTCTCAAGTTGCAGTAGCCAATCTGTTGTTGGTAAATCCGGGTAGTCGGCAGGCAGTTGATGAAGAAGAACTTGAAGCAGTTCAGCAGGACATTCAGGTTTATCCCAATCCTTCGGAAGGTTCATTTTTTATCCAGTTGCCTAAGGAAGAAGTTGGGTACCGGTCTTATTCTGTGTGGTCGGTCGATGGGAAAGAAGTTTGTTCAGGCAATTTAGAAACAGGACAAACAGGAAGTATAGATTTGAGCCTCCAGAAATCCGGATTGTATCACCTGCGAATCAGAACCGAAAGCGGGCTAAAAACAATGCGCCTTTCTAAGTTTTAAATACATAAAATAAGATTTATCTAAAAAGCCTCGGGCAATTCTGTCCGGGGCTTTTTTTACGCGTTTTACGGTTAGGAATTCTTTATGAGAAACCAACCCCGACAGTAATGCTGTGGGGGTAAAAGGCAGGAAAAATACAATTGGAGGTTCATCTAAACATATTTTCGTTCAGGTTTTATTCTTGTTTGAATTTTGATTTTGTTTGGAACTGATTAAAGCCTTTAAAAATGACCATTGAAAATTTTGATTCAGAACTCAGTCTCACGCTATTAAAGCGGGGAAAGGATTATTTCAGGAATGGGCAAATAACAGACCTTGAGGAAAAAAGAAATGGAATTTGGACTGCATTGGCCTTTGGTTCAGATGAATATGAAGTTGAGATTCATTTAAAAGGAATTGAAGTTGAAGATACGGTTTGTTCCTGTCCTTTTGATGGACTAGTTTGTAAACATGCAATTGGGACAATGTTTGCAATTCGTGAGGAAACAAGTGGAGAAACGTCAAGGGCCAAAAGGAAAAAATCTTCCAATCCTAAAAAGAAACTTAACAAGGAGGAGAAGCTGGAATTGATTCGTCAAAAAGCGGAGGTGCCTGTTTTGCTTGACATACTTTTTAGGGAGGCCATAATCAACAAGGAACTTTGCAACCAATTGTTTATCCGATTTTCTAATTTATGGGGAGAATCAACATTGAAAATTGTGTTAAAAAATATAAAAGCTTCTTTGGAAAAAGCTGAACACATTGGTTACAGAGACTATCATGCCAGTTCCAAGGTAGCCAATGAACTTTTTATGTATTTGGAGGAAGCAAAAATAGCATTTGAGCGGCAGGATTTTGAGCTCGCTTTTGGAATTCCAATGGGTATTATCAAAATGGCAATTCCAGTTTTTTACAGTGTTGATGATTCTTCCGGAGAATTGAGCGATGTGGTTTATTCAAGTATCAGACAAATTGAAGAATGGATGGTGGAAATGCCGAAAGAAAGTGAGTTGAAGCGGAATTTAATGAAACAAGTTCAGGATTTGGTTCAAAGTGGTTTGGGTTCTGGTTTTGGTTTTACCACTGATCTTTTTGATTTGGTTTGTGAACTTACTGAAAGTGTGGAAGATAAAGTATGGTTGATTTCTTATTCACAGGCAAGAGTTACGAACGAATTGGTAAATGGAGAATTGCCTTGGGAGAGTAAAAAAGACATTCAAAATCTTGTGCGAGTTCTCACAATTTGTGGCAAGGAAAAGGATGCAAATGACTTAAGGTTAAAATACCGGGATAAAATCCATGACTTTCTTTTGGAATTGTATAAAAAGGAAATGGTACAGGGGAATTCTGAAAAAGCAAAGGTATTTATTGAAGAAGGTATTGAAAATCCAGGCTACTCCAATTTCAATAATGAATGGCGTTTGAAACTGTCTAATTGGTATTTAGAAGCAGGAGACAGGAAAAATTACCTTGATAATCTTTTTAAGGCAGTAGTAAATATGAATCTTACTCAGGCCAACCTTAAAGAGTTGAAATCAAAAATGGAAAAAGGTGAATGGACGGATTTTAGAATGAAATGGCTTGGCGTTTGCAAAGGTTATAAACCAAAAAACAATTGGGACCCGGGGATGAAATCAAGTCTTTTGGAGTTGCTGCTTGAAGCAAATGAAATAGAAGCCATGTGGCAGGAAGTTAAATTATTAGGTTTTTCATTTCTGGAGAAATACCATTCTTTTTTCTTGGAGAATTATCAGGCAGAAGTTTTGGAACGATTCAAAAATTATGTTTTTTCACAAATGGATCAACCTGGTTCAAAGGATAGAAAAACCTATCAAACCATGGCCCATTATCTTGTGAAAATTAAAAAACTAGGTGGAATTGAAATGGCTAATCAGGCAAAACGTGATATTTTGGCAAAATACAAAGGTAGGCCCGCCTTGGTCGATGAATTGAAAGGGGTTTAAAATTTGAAATTTAGAGTATAAAGTTTAGAGTTTAAAGTTCAGAGTTCAGGAACCTCGAAGAGGTGAAATTATTATAGACCAGAATATAGGGCCAATTAAAAACCTCGAAGAGGTGAAATTATTATAGACCAGAATATAGGATCAATTAAAAACCTCGAGGAGGTGAAATTATTATAGACCAGAATATAGGATCAATTAAAAACCTCGAAGAGGTGAAATTATTATAGACCAGAATATAGGCCCAATTAAAAACCTCGAAGAGGTGAAATTTTTATAGACCAGAATATAGGCCAATTAAAAACCTCGAAGAGTTGAAATTATTATAGACCAGAATATAGGATCAATTAAAAACCTCGAAGAGGTGACATTATTATAGAAATGGATGAAAAAGAATTAACCCAGGTAGATCTGTTTACAGACGGAGGCGCCGATCCCAATCCAGGAAAAGGTGCCTGGGCAATTATTTTACAAGCAAAAGGTAAGTATAAAGAGTTTTCGCAAGCCTATACACGCACCACCAATAACCGGATGGAATTACTTGCAGTAATTTCTGGTTTGGAAAAACTAAAAGAAAAATGTGCGGTCATAGTTCATTCCGATTCGCAGTATGTTGTAAATGGCATCGAAAAAGGTTGGGCGAAAAGCTGGAGAGCCAAAAACTGGTTTAGGAAAAGTGAACCAGTTCCCAATGCCGATCTTTGGGTCAGACTTTTGGATCTTGTAGACCAGCATCAGGTTTCTTTTCTATGGGTGAAGGGCCACAATGGACATCCGGAAAATGAACGCTGCGACCAATTGGCATCTCAAACCATTTTAGAAAATAATTGCATAGAAGATGTTGGTTATTTGACTGAGAAACCAGTGAAAATGGTTTCTATCAATCCGGTTGTTCCGCATCATTCAGCAAAAGCTAAGGTTTTGAAAGAAGGGGACTTTTGTACCAATTGCCAGATACCCGTAATTAAGCGAGTGCCCACCAATCGTAAATTTCATGCCAATCAGAGCTATTATTTTGAATTTGTGTTGGTTTGCCCTTCCTGCAAAACCGTTTTTAATACTGAGGAAGCCAAACGTGAAATTGTAAAGGAGAAGGGATTGTTTGGCTAAGTTTTTTTTGTCTCTATAAAATGAAGTAGATGACTTACTATAAGCACAAAAAAACCACCCAGTTCCCCAGGTGGTTTTATATGACAAGGTCGCTATGAATTAAATACTCAGGCACCAACCAGCCCTGCTCTTCTGCTTTTCAGGGCTGTAAGAAACGCTACTTTTTCACCCAACTGGAGGTTGCATAGATTGAGCTCATGTTTGATCTCGAGTTTAGCAACGACACTATAGCTTTTTTTGCGGTTTCCCAGCAAAAACTGCCTGCAGCCCATGAAGTTGACTAAAAAATTCAATAGTTTTGATTTTTAAGCCTTTGTTGTATTCAAGTTAAAGGGCTTGCCAATTAACAGGCCTAATGGTCATTAAAGGGTAAATTTCCGGAGTTATAAATTGCTAAAATCCAATTGAGACAAATCTAAAATAAAAATACTAAATTTGTATTATGACAACATGGCAAGTTGATATTCTTAATCCAAAAGCCAAAAAGCTACTAAAAGATTTGGCTGATATGAACTTGATTTCAATTCGAAATCCGGCAGATGATGGCTTTTTGAAAATCGTAAACAAGCTTAGAAAAAAAGCAAAAAATGAGGTGCCTGATGTCCGGGAAATTTTAGCTGAGGTTAATTCAGTGCGATCCGCCAGATATGCCAGGGCAAAAAAATAGAGTCATTATTGATACCAACCTTTGGATTAGCTTTTTACTTTCTGATAAGCTTTTACCATTGGATAAAATAATTTCGCATCATGAAATTGAATTAATTTTTAGCATTGAGCTTATAGATGAACTTGTGGAGGTAACGCAAAGACCTCGTTTTCGAAAATATTTTTCAATTGCCGATGTTCAAGCCCTACTTGAAAAGTTGCAAGCCAGGTCAACCACCATTAAGGTAACCTCAGAAATTGAAATTTGAAGAGACCCGGAAGATAATTTTTAACTGGCACTTGCCAAGGATTCTGATGCGCATTTTTTGCCTACAGGAGACAATGATTTATTGGTTATGGGCTCATTTGGAAATACGAAAATCATAACTTTTATAGATTTTGTGGAATTTCAATTCAAGTAAAGATTTATCTTTAAATCTGGAACCAAAGGAATGTCCATTTAAAAAAGCGTTAAAAGATTGTTTGAGATTTCTGTTTCTCCGGGAATCAGCGAATTTGGTTTTGCCATACAAAAAAACCACCCGATTCCTCAGGTGGTTTTATAAGACAAGGTCGCTTTGAATGAAATACTCAGGCACCTACCAGCACTGCTCTTCTGCTTTTCAGGGCTGTAAGAAACGCTACTTTTTCACCCAACTGGAGGTTGCATAGGTTGAGCTCATGTTTGATCTCAAGTTTTGCAACGACACTGTAGCTTTTTTTGCGGTTGCCCAGCAAAAACTGCCTGTACTCCAGTCGTTTTTGTGTTTTTTCGTTTATGTCTCT
>JAIXQU010000091.1 GCA_027485575.1 Cytophagaceae bacterium | reverse complement strand
TTCTGAGATTTTTTGACCAGTCTTATTGTTAACCAAGGAAATAAGGGCCTCCATGGGCTGTTTTGTAATGGCATCCCGGATGACACCTTTTAATAGCGTTACACGGCTTTTTGTTTTTGTCAGGGCAACTGGTGTTAATGTTTTCTGAGCTTCAGTTTCTTTTACTTTACCGGTTACCTGGGTATTCACCTTCGCAGCAGCAATTTCTTTCACATCCTCCGTCTGACCCATCGTAATCGTATAAATATCATGCTTTCCAAATCCACCTTCTTTGTAGGAAGCATAATATCCATGCTTGCCGTCAGCTGAAAGCACAAAATAAATATCATTCTGAACTGAGTTAATGGGATATCCCAAATTTTCAGGTTCCGACCATCCCCCTTTTTCAAGAGAAGTTTTCACGATATCATATCCGCCCATGGTAGTTTTTCCCTTTGTGCTATAATATAACGTAACACCATCCGGGTGTATAAATGGGGAATCCTCATCCTCTTTTGTATTTATTTTTGGTCCCATGTTTAATGGTTCGGACCATTTGCCTTTAATCAATTGGCTTTTCCAAATGTCAAGTCCCCCATAACCACCAGGTCTGTTGGAGCTAAAATATAAGGTTTTTCCATCGGCAGTAATGGAGCAGGATTGCTCTGAAAATTTTGCCAGATTAATTTTATCTCCCAAAGATTGGGGTTCGCTCCATGCCAAACCTTTCTTTTTAGAAAGGTAGATATCTCCTTTCTGCACATCCTTATAAATAAACAATTGATTACCATCCGGAGACAAGGCAATGGCTGCATCATGGTCTTCAGTATTAACCGGAGATCCAAGATTTATCGGCTCTGACCATTTGTTATTAGTTTTTGTAGATTGATAAATATCTTCCATTGGGAATTCTTCTTCCTGGTCAAGGTAAGAGGACGTGTTTTTCCCTGTGTTTCCTTCTCTTCTTGAGGTGAAAATCATAACAGATTCATCGGCGGTAATTACAGGAGCATAATCCGGATAGACCCCATTGACGACCGGGCCGACATTGTCAATTTTTGCTTTCACAGGATTGGCAATAAGCTTTTTGGCTATTTTACATTCATTCACGTGTTTTGTTACTTCTGCAACAATGATTTCTTCTTTTTTGACCCCTTCCAGCGCTAAAAATTTATCATAATATTTCAGGGCATCATCAAATCTAAGGGCATCTTCTGCGCACTGCCCCATCATATAATCAATCTCAGGATAAAAATCCTTATCCATTTCATAGACCTTTTGCATATAGGTCAGACCATTCCCTCCTTCACCAACTTTTAAATAGCAAAGGCCAAGAAAGAAATTTGCTTCAATTGTTCTATTGCTATTCGCCTCAGGGTCAGATTGCACTGCTTCCAAAAGATAGGGAATGGCCAGTCTGTAGTCACCATCGTCAAAAAGTTTCATTCCAGCTTTATGAGCAGAGGCATTAAATGACTGCGCAAGTAATTGAAATGAAAAGAAGACGGAAATTAAAAACGCGTATATGTATTTTCTCATTTGATAAAATTCAAAGCCATGGATTGCCAACTCTTTGAGTAAATGCCAAATTAACATTTAAGCATGGAAAGGTCAAAATGGAATGTAGGTAAATTAGCTACAATTAATTTTTAGTTAATAGTTTTCTAAAATTTTAACCTAAAAATCCTCTCAAAAGCTTCGTCATTGAAGGATGAGATCAATGGTTAATTTCGGTTATTTTTGAATAGGATTTTTTGAATTTTGGTTTTTAATCTAATTGAAAATATCTGACAATCAGTTGATTGAATTCGTTGGTTTTTTGCTTAACGGTTTTTTACCATTTATCATCCAAAGGCTTTCATTTTCATTTTTATTGAATTTTTCCTCAAACCCTTGTAAGTCAAATCGATTTTATTTTTTTCATCGCTTAAGTCAAATAGCACTTCACCAAATCTTTGACCTAATATTTTCTTGTATTTCCGTTCAGGAGGCAAAAAAAGATTTCCTTTTTTTAGCTTTGCAGCCCTTTCCTAGAAATAAACAATGACATCTGATCAAATTCGCCAAACCTTTCTCGACTTTTTTAAATCCAAAGGCCATTTAATAGTACCCTCCGCTCCATTGGTAGTAAAAAACGATCCTACCTTAATGTTTACCAACGCGGGTATGAACCAGTTCAAAGATTACTTTCTGGGAAATAGCACACCACCTTCGAGGCGAATTGCCGATACTCAAAAGTGTTTGAGAGTCAGTGGAAAGCACAATGACTTAGAAGAGGTTGGCCATGATACATATCACCATACCATGTTTGAAATGTTGGGCAACTGGTCATTTGGTGATTATTTTAAGAAGCAGGCAATTGCCTGGAGTTGGGAGCTTTTGGCAGAACGATATCAATTGGATAAAACCAGATTATATGCCACCGTTTTTGAAGGAGATGCCTCTGAAAACCTACCGATTGATCAGGAAAGCTGGGATTACTGGAAACTTAATCTGCCGGAAGCCCAGATTTTAAAAGGGAATAAGAAAGATAATTTTTGGGAAATGGGCGAGACCGGCCCTTGCGGTCCATGCACTGAAATCCATATTGACCTTCGCACCGAGGCAGAAATTGCCGCCAAGCCTGGGAGGGAACTTGTAAATGAAGGACATCCACAAGTGGTAGAAATATGGAACAATGTTTTTATAGAATTCAATCGACTTTCAAATGGTAGCCTTGAAAAGCTCCCTGCCCGACATGTAGATACCGGAATGGGTTTTGAAAGGCTTTGCATGGCCATGCAAGGAAAAATTTCAAACTATGATACCGATGTTTTTTCACCAATGATTGATGCCATGGCAAAAGAATGTGGTGTGAAATATGGTGAAAATGAGCAAATTGATGTTGCATTACGGGTTTTAGCCGATCATATCCGGGCAATTTGTTTTGCTGTTGCAGATGGGCAACTTCCGGGAAATGCAAAAGCAGGCTATGTGATTAGAAGGATTTTGCGAAGAGCCATTCGTTATTATTTTAGGTATCTGGGTCAAAAATCTCCATTTATTTATCGTTTTGTCCCTTTATTGGCTGCACAGTTTGCCGGTGTTTTTCCGGAATTAGAGGCCCAGAAGGCTTTTGTTTCTAAAGTTGTGGAAGAAGAAGAATCATCTTTTTTAAGAACATTGGAGAATGGAGAAAAAAGAATTGCACAACTTATGGCACAAGCCAAAGATGCAGGTTCAGATTTACTTGACGGAAAACAAGCATTCGAACTTTACGACACATTTGGATTTCCACTTGACCTAACAGCCTTGATAGCCAGAGAGTCAGGATTCAAACTTGATGAAGCTGGATTTGAGGTCGAAATGCAGGCCCAAAAGACAAGAAGCCGGAAAGCTGCTGAAACTGAAACAGGTGATTGGAGTGTGGTTGCCGAAGATTTGGAAAGCAGTTTTGTAGGGTACGATTCCTTGGTTTCTCAAACCCAAATCGTTAAATTCAGAAAGCAGACAATTGGAAAAGAGACTGTAATTCAGGTAGTTTTAGAGCAAAATCCTTTTTATGGGGAAAGCGGTGGTCAGGTTGGAGACAAAGGAAAACTGGCCCTTAAAAATGAATCAGGCAATGACTTGCTTGTTTTAGATGTGCTGGATACAAAAAAAGAAAATGAACTGATCATTCTGATTTGTAAGTTCCATCCCGAAGCAGAAAATCTTTTAACCACCTGCCATAGTGCAGAAGCAAAGGTCGATAATTTGCTTAGGTCTCAGACCGCCGGAAATCATTCAGCAACACATCTTCTGCATTCTGCGCTCAAAGAAACACTGGGTTCACATATTGCCCAAAAAGGGTCTTTGGTTGCACCTAACCAATTGAGATTTGATTTTTCGCATTTTTCGAAAATTACGGATGAAGAAATGAAAAAAATTGAAGGGCGTGTGAATCAAAAAATAAGAGAAAATATTTCGCTTAAGGAATTGAGAAATATTCCAATTGCCGAAGCTCAAAAAATGGGTGCAACTGCCTTGTTTGGTGATAAATATGGTGATTTCGTCCGGGTAATAATTTTTGACCCTGCCTACAGCATGGAGCTTTGCGGAGGAACACATGTGAGTCAAACCGGTGAAATAGGCTGGTTTAAATTGGTTTCTGAAAGTTCTGTGGCTGCGGGAGTTCGCAGAATTGAAGCACTTACCGGTTCAGGCGCCCAAAATTATATTGATGAACAATTGTCTGCCATAGAATCTGTTTCATCTCTTTTAAACAACCCAACTGACATTCCTAAAGCGGTTTCTGCATTGATTTTAGAAAGAGACCTATTGGCAAAAAAGGTTGAAAAGGCGGACCTGGAGCGAAAAAATGAATTAAAAAAGGAATTAATGGCCAATTCAAAATCCGAAGGGGGAATTTCAAAGTTGGTAGCGAAAGTCTCAGTTGGCAGTCCGGAGATTCTCAGGCAGTTATGCTTTGAAATCAGAGAAGAAATAGCACCATTATTTATGGTTTTGGCCGCAGATATTGAAGGAAAACCTCAACTTGCTGTAATGCTTTCAGAAGATTTGATATCCTCAAAAAACCTCAATGCAAGTCAGATTGCCAGAGAGCTTGGCAAGGAGATTAAAGGTGGGGGAGGAGGTCAGCCTTTTTTTGCAACTGCAGGAGGCCAGGATATAAGTGGTTTGGATAGAGTTTTGGAAAAAGCGAACGCAATTTTGTAAAAAAGCCCCTTCGAAAAGGAGCTTTTTTACAAAATTAATTCTTCTTACTTCAATTTATCTTTGAAAACTTTCTTGAATTTGTCAAGTTTAGGCCGGATAACATATTGGCAGTAAGGTTGATTGGTGTTGTCATTAAAATAATTCTGATGGTAGTCTTCTGCTGGATAAAATGTAGCAACTGCGGCTACTTCGGTTACTATTGGCCTGTCATAGGCCTTTGATTCATTCAGTGCTTTAATAATTTCCAAAGCAATTTTCTTTTGTTCTTCTGTATGATAATAAATTCCGGAACGATACTGGGTTCCGACATCATTGCCTTGTCTGTTTAATGTTGTTGGGTCATGGGTTTGAAAAAACACCTCCAGAACTTCAGAAAGACTAACTACAGATGGGTCAAAAGTTATTTGAGCAACTTCTGCATGGCCTGTGGTTCCTGTACAAACTTCTTTATAAGTAGGATTTGGCTTTTGGCCATTGCTATACCCTGATACAACTTTTTCTACTCCTTTTAGATTTTGAAAAATGCTTTCAATACACCAGAAACATCCGGCACCTAAAGTTATTACTTCCATTTTTTGGTTTTTATTGTTGAGATTTGTTTTCTGAGTTTTTCCCTGATTTTCAATTGTATCTTTTTCAGTTTTTGCCATCCCACAGGAAGACGCAAAAGCCGAAAAGGCAAATAAACATATTGGTAAAAACTGGAATTTATTTTTAAAGTTCATTTTTTATTTTTGGACAATTTGTAATTGAATCATTTTGATTTAAGTCTGGTATTGAGTCAATATCTTACAATTATTAAAAAAATTACCCAATATTTTTCTAATTAAAGAAAACATTCAACTGAATATCAATGCTTTTTGTTCTGGAAATGTTTCCACTTTTTATCCTTTACAATGCAGGATAGGTTTAATTTTGCAATTCAATTTTGAGCAATGACCAATTCTGAAATAGTAGAAAAACTGGAAGAAGCCATTTCCTATATGGAGCTTTTGGATGCCAATATTTTTAAAATTAATGCTTTTCGAAAGTTATCTCAGGAAATAGAAAAGGAGTCTACCCAGCTCAATCAGTTGGATGAAGCAGGCATTTCGGCCAAATATACCAAGGGAATGGCTTTGGTTTTAAACCAAATGCTTGCATCTGAAACCTTTTCAGAGTTATCTGATATGGAATTGCAAATTCCAAAGGGAGTCAGATCTATGTTGCTTATTTCCGGATTGGGGCCTAAGAAAGTAAAAACACTTTGGAAAGAAGCAGGAGTAGAAACCATTGATGTTTTAAAACAATTCTGTTTGTCAGGCCAATTGGCGTTGGTAAAAGGATTTGGAAACAAAGCACAGGAATCAATCCTGGCTGGAATCGGTTTTCTGGAAAGTGTAGAAGGAAAGGCCTTGATGCACAAAGGATTGGAACTTTCTAAAGTTCTGGAAAAGGAGCTTTTAGAATTTCAGATTGCTGGTTTTGTTCCTGTTGGTGATTTGGTATTGAAATCAGAGGTGGTTTCAGCCATAGAATATTTAATTCCTATTTCTGAACGACAAAAGGTAAAAACATGGTTTTCTCATTCCAGGGTATTTGAAATGGATCCAATGGCATCCGGGCCATTTCTGTTTTCAGGTTTTCATACTGAGAAAAGAACCCTGGTGCGTATCTTTTTTTCCGGAAAAGATGATTGGTCAAAACAGTCTTTTCTGTTAAACGCTACAGATGGTCATTGGAAATCGGCCCACGAAAAAGGTGTCCCTTTGTACAAAACCTGGAAAAAATCCAGCTATAATTCTGATTCTGAGTTATATGAATTGTTGGGCAAAGGCAATATATCGCCAGAGTTGAGAACCGGTAGATTTGAGTGGAATGAAAATTTTCCCGAAAAGAATTCAGCTTTGGTTTCCTTTTCAGATTTAAAAGGTTGTCTGCACAACCACTCAAAATATAGTGATGGGAAAAACACCATTGAAGAAATGGCCAATTGGTGCATTGAAAAAGGTTGGGAATATTTCGGGATTGCAGACCATTCTAAATCCGCTCAGTACGCCAATGGTTTATTTGAAGAAACTGTGGAAAAGCAATGGAAAGAAATCGACAATTTGAATCAAAAGTATAAAGGCTTTAAAATTCTTAAAGGCATAGAATCAGATATACTTTCTGACGGTTCTTTGGATTACGCTTCAGATATTTTAAAGGGATTTGATTATGTTGTTTCTTCCGTTCATTCCTCTATGAAAATGGACTTATCTACAGCCACACAAAGGTTAATCAAGGCTATTGAAAATCCATTTACCACAATTTTGGGGCATTGTTCAGGGAGAATTCTTTTAAAAAGGCCTGGATACCCTTTAGAGTATCAAAAAATAATTGATGCATGCATTGCCAATAAGGTAGTGATAGAAATCAATGCCCATCCTTCGAGATTAGATATGGACTGGGAAAATCTTTCAAGAGCAATCGAAAAGGGGGCCATGATTTCTATAAACCCGGATGCCCATGAGAGAGAAGGGATGCAAATGATGGAATATGGTACTTATATGGCAAGAAAAGCCGGAGCAGAAATTTCTAATGTGTTAAACGCCCTATCACTGGAGGCAATACTCGATTATATCAAGAACAAGAAAGGCAATTAAAATGAAAACCTGGAAAACAATACTTCCTAAAGACGAAAAGTTAGCGAGTTGGCATAGTTATATGCTTGCAGCAGTCGGGCCCCGGCCAATTGCATTTGTTTCAACAATTGATGCCAATGGCCGACCCAATTTATCTCCCTTTAGTTTCTTTAATGCCTTTGGCTCTAACCCACCAACTTTAATTTTTTCCCCTGCCCGCAGAGGAAGGGATAACACCACAAAGCATACTTTGCATAATGTGGAGGCAGTGAAAGAATGTGTAATTAATGTGGTTTCTTATTCAATGGTTGACCAAATGTCACTCGCCAGCTCAGAGTTCGATGAAGGAATTAATGAATTTGAAAAAGCTGGATTTACTCCTGTCAAATCAGATTTTGTGCGACCTGCAAGAATATTGGAGGCGCCTGCTGCTTTTGAATGTGAGGTTACAGATATCATCTATACCGGTACAGAAGGAGGAGCTGGAAATCTGGTTGTTTGTAAAATTCTGGCGCTGCATTTTGACAATCAATTGGTAATGAATGACAATCGAATTGATCAGATAGCAATGGATCTTGTAGGAAGAATGGGTTATGATTTTTATGTCAGGGCCAATGCAGAGTCCATTTTTGAATTGCCCAAGCCAGGTTCGAAAGATGTAATCGGTTTTGATGGACTGCCAAAAGAGATACGCGAATCAGATTTCTTAACTGGCAGTGAACTGGCCAGATTGGCAAATGTTCAGGTGATACCTCACATCGAGAAATATCTCCCTTTTAAGATTTCAATTGATGTCCATAGTTCCCAATTTGAAATTGAAAAACGCCAGTTAAAAAATCTAATCAGTGAGTTTCAGATTGAAAAAGCATGGGAAGTTCTTTTAAACTTGATTTATACAAAATAGAATAAAAAATTAAGGTTACAAATACGCATCCAATGGTATAAAAGCTTACTTTTCATACCATTAAATGACTATTGTTCATAGCGCTGTATTTCAGGCTTTAATTGTATTTTTTCTTATCGTTGGGTTAGGTTTATTGATTGTATCCCAAACCAAAAACATAAGTAAATTTTCCTATTTTGGATTTGGGTTTACTTTCCTGGCCCTTTTGATTTCAATTTTTAAGGCAATTATTGTTCAGGATTGGTTTGTCCTTTCACAATCAGCTGACTATGGGGCAAATTTTTTATTTTCATTATGTGCAATAGCCTTAAGTATTTTATGCGTAGTGGTAGGATCGATTTACTATAGACACAAGATCATTCCACCCTCGTTTAGCAGAATAGGAATGCTTTTGATATCCATTCAGGTATTAGTCTCTTTTTCAGCATCATTTAGCCAAGCTATTTTATCTAAGCGAAACACAAATCAAAATGTCAGGTTTGTCAAATCGGAGGAGTTTCAGAAAGGAATCCCGAATCCAAAATTGACAAAGGCAAATTTATCGTCTGATTCTGTCCTCTCCCGCTAAGAATCCAATAGGAATCTTCCTAAGGTTTGTAATTTATCTTGTGTTTCTTCCCATTCATTATTTGGAATGGAATTAGAGGTAATACCTGCTCCGGCATATAAGGTTATTTTATTGCTTTCAATTTTGCCACAGCGCAGTATTACAATGAGTTTACCAAAGTCGGGGCTTATTATCCCTGCAAAGCCGGTAAAAAAGTTTCGTTCATAATCTTCATTTTCCAGAATCCAATTCATAGCCGCTGTTCTTGGACTTCCACATACAGCAGAGGTAGGGTGTAATGATTTTGCAATCCTTAAAAAATCAAAAGAAAAATCTGCTTTAATTTTAAAGTCGGTTCTTAGGTGCAAAATATTTCCTGCCTGAATTGTAATTGGCCCCTTTTCCTCATAATTGAGAAAATTGGAGTATTTAAGTTGTTCTTTGATAAATCTGGAAACCAAAGCCTGTTCTTCAATTTCTTTTTCAGCCCATCCCTGATTCCGGATATCCTGGCCATTGTAGGCTTTTGTTCCTGCCAAAGCCATAGTTTCCATTTCTTTTGCTCCCTTTTTTTTCTCAACCAGAATTTCTGGTGAAGCTGAAATCCAGAAGCCATCTTTTGGGAAATAAAAAAAGCAAATGTTTGCTTCTGAATAATTTGAAATCAAGGATTTAATTAAAGGCTCTAAAGAGTCGAAACTAAAATTCACTTCCTTTTTCCGGCCAAGGACCAGTTTCTCAAATTTGCCTAGTTTAATCTCTTGTATGGCTTTTGAAACGGCAGATTCGAAAAAAGTTTTGTTTGTTGATTGAAAATCGGAATCTGGGTTAAACTCTTTTTTATAGCCAATTTTTGAAAGTTCAAACAATTCAAATGCATCTATTTCCGAAGGAATAAAGTATCCTTCCTTTTCATCAAAAGGGAATGCAATGAAGCCGGATTTATTTTCAATCGGCGAAATCTCTAAAACATCTGATATTGAAACCAATGAAGCCGGGCTGCAGATAGAAATATGGAAGTTATCTGATGCAGAGTTTTTCAGGATTCCAAAAGGCAGCTGGGCGTTTAAAACCAATAATTTTATTAATTCAGGAATGTCAGATTTAGGTATCTCTTGAATTCCCACATTTTTTTCAATTATCACATCCATGAGTGATTAACTAGTTTTAAATCTATAAGTTTTTTAATTCTGGGGGATAAATAGAAGTAAAAATAGCTCTTTTCTCAAGGTTTGGTCTGTTTTTCAGGAAGTTATCTCTATTTTTGAATATTCGATATTTTCTTCTTGACAAAGTAAGCTTATCATAAAACCAACCCAATCCTGCCCCGATAACACCACCTCCTGCTACCAGATAAAGTGTGTTTTCAACGCTTAAGTTTTGTGAATTGAATACACTAAACCCAATGTTTAGAAGGGCTGCCCCAATTCCCGCACCAAGTGTAATGCCAAATATTTTTCCTGTGAGGTCTTGTTTTCTTTCGATTTTATCGATTTTCTCAATTGGAATTTTTTTCGAAAAAACATTCCACGTTTCGGGTCTGAATGGTTGTGTAGACGCCCAAAGAATCAGTTCGTTGTCCGTAACCCTTAAAAGTTTGCCAGAGTAAACCACGCTATCACAATGAACAAATACTATTGAACCGTGCCTTTCGAAAAAATTCATTTTTGATATGCCATATCCTGGTAAAAGGTCCCAATTCACAATGTTTTGACTGTCAGCCAAAATTTCATGTTTGTTGATATAGGTTCGAAGCTCTTCAACGCCAAGTTTAGAAAACGTAATGGTGGTATCCTTACCGTTGGCCAGACTTACAAGCATCCTTAAATTCATAAAATTGTCAAGCTTGTAAATGACTCCTTTAACATTATTCAAATCAGGAAAAATATTAAAATATTCCACTTCATTAGAATCAATTTCCAACCCAACCCTTGGACTTAGGATAAATTCTTCCTTTTCATTTTGAGCGAAAACAGGATTCGGGCAAACATTCAAAAGGATAAATAGAAAAACTAGTTGAAAAAAAACCATTTGGTTTTTAAACTTATCAGGCCAATTAAATTTGCTATGCATAGATTTGGCATAAACTTCGAAGAATTCATTCATTTTGCGAAATCATTTTTTTTTCTTTACACTGAAGTGCTACCAAATTTGTATATAAAATGTTATTAGTGAGTCGAATACGCTTTTTTTTTAGTTTTCTGGTTTTTTGCATTTTTATTTCCGGAAACCTTTTTTCTCAAAGCATCGAGGTTAATTCAGCCAATTCCAGTTTTTCGGATAAATCATTGAAAGGCTTTGTTGTTTGTATCGAATTGGATGTAAAAACAGTAGAAAAGGGATGGACTAGATTTTTGAAATCTATTGGCAAATTTGAAACTGTGGAACGTCAGTCTTATGTAGGTTTAAATCTGATGGTGCCTAATGTTTCAAGTGATGCTTTGGATTTCTATTCAAAGTTATCCGTTTCTCCAAGGTGTGTTCAGGTTTTTTTAGGTGCTTTAAGGGCCGGTTCTACCATGGAGATGTTGGAAAACCAAGTTGAAAATATAAAGAAACTTCTGAATGATTTTGCACTGGAACAATACCGTCAGGATTTGATTTCTCAAATTTCTGAGGCGGAAAGAGTGGTTAATTTAGCAGTCAAGGCCCATGACAAAAGGGAAAACGAGGGTCGAAATATTAAGAATAAAATTGCAAGGAATAAAAGAGACAGAATTAGATTGATTCAGGATTTGGAACAGAATGCAACCAATTTAAGAAGGCTTCAAACAGATTCCACACAAAACATTTCAGAGCAAGAAACTGCAATTGAAGAAATTTCCAAAGTCAGAAAAATTGCTGAGGAGAAAAAGCTAAAGCTTAATCAAATAAAATAAATTGCCTGACTTCCGGCAATTAATCCATTGAAAGTGGAAACCGATTGATAAAGTGAATTATTCTTTTTGATATCTCCTGAGGTCCAAGTAGTTCAATTATGGTCATCAAATCTGGCCCTGCGCCCTTACCGGTAAGGGAAACTCTGAGAATCTGCAATACTTTTCCTGGTTTAGTATTTTGAGTTTCCAGTATTTTGTTTAATAATGTTTTGGCTTCTTCAGCTGTAATTTCATTAAGCAAGGCAAGCTGTTCAGAAAATTCCTTCAATCCATTTTTAGCATCGATATTCCACTTGCTATCAATTAAGGACTGGTCAAATGCTTCAATTTTTGAAATCAGATTCTTAATTTCAAGTACCATTTCACTTTCAAATGTACTTCTCTCCTGAACCAATTTGACCCATAGATTTAGTTTTATTCCACCATTCCATAGTCCAGCCGGGTCTAATATTTTTTTAAATTCTTCTGTAAAATAGGAAGGGTCTTTTTTGTGAAGGTAGAATTGGTTGAACCATTTGGCTTTATTAATGTCAAATTTGGTTCCTGATTTCCCGATTCTTTCTATTGAAAATGCTTCTATGAGTTCATCGAGAGAAAAAATTTCCTCTTCTGTTCCGGGGTTCCAACCTAAAAATGCCAAAAAGTTAATCAAAGCCTCTGGCAGATAGCCTTCTTCCTTAAATCCTGGAATTAATTTTTGGGTTTCCTTATCCCGCCATTGCAACGGAAATACAGGAAATCCGAGCATTTCACCATCCCGCTTCGAGAGTTTTCCATCTCCTCCGGGTTTTAATAAAAGCGGAAGATGTGCAAATTGTGGCATGTCAGCTTCCCACCCAAAACTTTTGTAAAGCAGCACATGTGTGGGGGCTGAAGGCAACCACTCCTCACCACGTATTACGTGGGAAATTTTCATCAGGTAGTCATCTACTACATTTGCCAGGTGGTAAGTAGGTAGTCCATCACTTTTCATTAAGACTTTGTCGTCTAACGTGGAGGAGTGAACCATTACCCAGCCTCTTATCAAGTCGAACAATCGTATTTCTTCCTTTGCAGGAACTTTTAATCTAACAACATATGGCGTACCCATTTGAATAAGTCTATTGACTTCGCCTTTGCTAAGAGAAAGACTGTTTCTCAGGGACATCCGGGTTGCCGCATTGTATTGGAAATTATTTTCTCCGGACTCTTTTTGTTTTGTCCTGATTAACTCCAGTTCTTCATTCGTATCAAATGCATAATATGCCAGGCCTTTTTCTAAAAGTTCATTGGCATATTTTTTATAAATATCTTTTCTTTCAGACTGTTTGTAGGGAAAATAAGGACCTCCTTCTATTACTGATTCATCCGCCTTTATGCCTAGCCATTCCAGGGAATCATAAATATACTGCTCAGCATTTGCTACAAATCTGTTTTGGTCAGTATCTTCAATTCGAATAATAAATTTCCCGTGATACTTTTTTGCAAAAAGGTAGTTATAAAGTGCTGTACGGACACCTCCAATATGAAGTGAACCAGTAGGAGAGGGGGCAAATCTTACTCTAACGTCTTTCATCTTTTCTTTTATTGATACAAAAAAAAACCCTTGAATTCAAGGGTTTGATAGTTTTACCAGCTAGCTTTAACAATTCCAGGTATTTTTCCCTGACTTGCCAATTCTCTGAAAGTTACCCTTGAGATACCAAACTTCCGCATATAACCTCTCGGTCTGCCAGTAAGTTTACATCGGTTGTGTAACCTTACCGGTGATGCATTTTTAGGAAGTTTGTCAAGACCTACATAATCACCAGCAGCTTTCAACGCAGCTCTTTTTACTGCATATTTGGCAACTGTGGCTTCTTTTTTTCGCTCTCGGGCTTTTATGGATTCTTTTGCCATGACTAATGATTACTTATTAATGTTTGAAAATGGCATCCCCAAAAGTTTTAAAAGCTCGTAGCTCTCTTCATCGGTTTTAGCCGTAGTAACAAATGTAATATCCATTCCGGTAATTTTACTTACCTTATCAATAGATATTTCAGGAAAAATAATTTGTTCCTTAACGCCAAGGGTATAATTACCTCTACCGTCAAACCCCTTTTCATTTACCCCTTTGAAATCTCTAACCCTTGGAAGGGCAACTGCAGTCAATCTGTCAAGAAATTCATACATGTTATCTCCTCGTAATGTAACCCTTGCTCCGATAGGCATATTTTCTCTAAGTTTAAAATTAGAGATTGCATTTTTAGAACGGGTGGCAACTGCTTTCTGACCTGTTATAATTCCTAGCTCTTCAACACCTACATCCACAAGTTTTTTGTCAGCAACTGCTGCTCCAATACCTTTGTTTATAGAGATTTTGGTAACTTTAGGCACTTCCATTATGGATTTATACTGAAATTTTTCCATAAGGCTAGGCACAACCTTTTTTAAATAAATATCTTTTAATCTTGGATTAGCCATTATTTCACCAATTCATTGTTTGATTTAAAATATCTTTGAAGCGTTCCCTCAGAATTCTTTTTCCTTCCGGTTCTTTCGCCCTTTCCAGTGGCAGGATTTACTACCAAAAGGTTACTTGTATGAATTGCTGATTCAACTTTGCTGATGCCACCACTTTGCGGATCGCCAGCTGTCGGTTTTTTGTGTTTGGTTACAAGGTTAAGACCTTCAACCAAAGCTCTGTTTTTTTCAGAATCGATTTTTAAAACCAATCCCGATTTCCCTTTGTCGTCACCGCTAATAACTTGTACGGTGTCTCCTTTTTTAATGTGAAGCTTTGCCATATTACAATACCTCGGGGGCCAAAGAAATAATTTTCATAAATTGTTTTTCACGAAGCTCCCTGGCTACTGGTCCGAAGATCCTGGTACCTCTGGGTTCGTCGTTGTTGTTTAATAATACCGCGGCATTATCTTCGAAGCGTATGTAGGAACCATCCTTTCTTCTAACCTCTTTTTTGGTTCTTACTACTACAGCTTTGGTTACTGTTCCTTTTTTCAAGCTGCTACTGGAAAGTGCTGATTTAACAGTTACAACAATTTTATCACCAATTGAAGCATACCTTCTTTTTGTACCGCCCAATACTCGTATCACCAAAACCTCTTTGGCTCCACTATTATCTGCAACAGACAATCTTGATTCTTGTTGTACCATTTTATTTTGCTTTTTCTAAAATTTCAACTAATCTCCATCTCTTCCTTTTGCTCAAAGGTCTTGTTTCCATTATTTTAACAAGGTCACCAGCACCACAATCGTTATTCTCATCATGAATAACAAACTTCATAGTTCGGGTTAATACCTTACCATATTTTTGGTCCTTGAAGCTTCTTTCCACAGCCACGGTAGCAGATTTCATCATTTTATCGCTTACCACTCTGCCAATTCTTATTTTTCGTTCGTTCCTTTCCATGATTATTTTCCTGTTGAAAGAAAAGTGTTAATTCTTGCAATATCTCTACGGATAGTTCTTATCTGTAATGGATTCTCAAGATTTGTGACTCCATGGGCAAATTGCATTTTTCCATAAAGTGCCGATAGTTCAACTAATTTTTCCTTGAGTTGTTCTTTACTCAGCGATTTGAAATCTTTCTTTTTCATCTTATTCAGCGTAATCTGGACGTGTAACAAATTTTGTTCTTACCGGAAGCTTTTGAGCAGCTAGTCTTAATGATTCCTGTGCTTGCTCTAATGAAACACCATTGGCTTCAAAAATGATAGTACCAGGCTTGATGCAGGCTACCCAATATTCCGGAGCTCCTTTACCTTTACCCATACGTACTTCAGCCGGCTTTTTTGTGATAGGTTTATCAGGAAAAATTCTTACCCAGACCTGACCTTCTCTTTTCATTGCTCTGGTTACGGCAATTCGAGCTGCTTCTATTTGGCGGGCTGTAATCCAGCCAGCTTCTAAAGATTTTATTCCAAAGCTACCAAAATCCACAGTGTAACCTCTGGTTGCGATACCTTTTACTCTTCCTTTTTGTTGTTTTCTGAACTTGGTTCTTTTAGGCTGTAACATTTCTCAGATTATTTAAGATTTAGAACCTTCATTTCTTCTTCCACCAGAGCCTCCTCCAGATCTTCTATCGCCTCCTCCCTGATTTCCTCTTCCTCCACCGCGATTGTCTCTATCTCCACCTCTTCTATCATTTCTTCTGTCATTTCCGCCTCCTCTTCTGTCGTTGTTTTCGCCAGATGTAGATTGAGCAGCCTGGCCAGCATTTGGAGATAAATCTCTTTTTCCAAAAACTTCGCCCTTGAATATCCAAACTTTGATACCTATTTTACCATAGGCTGTCAAAGCTTCTGAGATTGCATAATCAATATCAGCTCTCAGTGTGTGCAAAGGAATTCTTCCATCCTTGTACTGCTCACTTCGGGCCATTTCAGCTCCGCCCAATCGGCCAGATACTTTAACTTTGATTCCAAGACCACCTGCCCGCATTGTACCGGCAATTGCTTGTTTCATAGCTCTCCTAAATGAAATCCTTGCTTCTAATTGTTGAGCAATACTTTCACCTACAAGTTTGGCATCCAATTCCGGCCTCTTTATTTCAAAGATGTTTATTTGAACATCTTTGCTGGTAAAGCGCTTTAATTCTTCTTTGATTTTATCAACTTCCGCTCCTCCCTTTCCAATAACCACACCAGGCTTGGCAGTATTTATTGTTAAGGTAACCCTTTTGAGGGTTCGTTCAATTACTATTTTTGATATTCCACCCTTGTTTATACGTCGGGCGAGGTAGGTGCGGATTTTATCGTCTTCAACAATTTTATCTGCGTAGGTCTTGCCACCAAACCAGTTGGATTCCCATCCTCTGATGATGCCAAGACGTAGACCTACGGGATTAGTTTTCTGTCCCATTTTAAGCTTTTGAATCTACGGCTAGTGTGATATGATTTGATCTTTTTCGAATTCGGTGTGCTCTTCCCTGAGGAGCTGGACGAAGTCTTTTTAAGACTCTGCCACCATCCACAAATACTTTGGTTACATGGAGGTTTGCATCTTCTATGGAAAGGTCAGGATTTTTTGTTTGCCAGTTTGCAATTGCAGACCTTAAAACTTTATCAACAAATACCGATCCTGACTTATCTAAAAACTGAAGCGTGCTTAGCGCATTGGCTACAGGTTTATTTCTGATAAGGTCTACCACATAACGCATTTTGCGAGGTGAGGTAGGGACATTATTTAATTTTGCTACTGCTTCCATTATCTTTTGCCTTTGTCCTTTTTACCACCATGCCCCCTAAAATTTCGGGTAGGAGCAAATTCACCCAATTTATGTCCTACCATGTTGTCAGTTACATAAACAGGAATAAATTTATTTCCGTTGTGCACTGCAAAAGTATGACCTATAAAATCAGGAGAAATCATACTTCTTCGTGACCATGTTTTAATCACTGACTTCTTTCCTGATGTATTTAATGCCTGGATCTTATTGTCCAGACGAAAGTCTATATAAGGACCTTTTTTTAACGACCTACCCATTATTTAGATTTTCTTCGGCTAATGATCATTTTATCTGAATATTTTTTAGGAGACCTGGTTTTTAAACCTTTAGCGATCTGTCCATTTCTACTTCTTGGATGCCCTCCTGAAGCCCTTCCTTCTCCACCTCCCATAGGGTGATCGACAGGATTCATTGCAACACCTCTAACTCTAGGTCTTCTTCCAAACCATCTTGACCTTCCGGCTTTACCTGAAGTTACATTAAAATGGTCTGAATTTGAGGCTGAACCAATGGTGGCATAACAGGTTAAAAGAATCATTCTCATTTCACCTGAAGGCATTTTAATTGTGGCGTATTTGCCATCTCTTGCCAATAGTTGGCAATAAGCCCCGGCAGACCTGGCAATTGAACCTCCTTTTCCTGGCTTCAGCTCTATATTGTAAATAATCGTTCCCAAAGGAATTGCTGAAAGAGGCAACGAATTTCCTAATTCTGGTGCAACCTCCGGACCTGACAATAAAATAGACCCTACCTTAACTCCGGTCGGAGCTATGATATATCTTTTTTCACCATCTGCATATACCAATAGTGCGATGTAGGCAGTTCTGTTTGGATCGTATTCTACAGATGCAACTTTGGCAGGGATGTTGTGTTTATCTCTTTTAAAGTCTATTATTCTGTAACTTTTCTTGTGACCACCACCCAGGTATCGCATGGTCATTTTCCCTGTATTATTTCTTCCTCCAGATCTTTTGATTGAAGTTACAAGACTTTTTTCAGGGGTCGATGTTGTAATTTCCGCGAAATCAGGAAGAATCCTGAATCTGGTTCCCGGGGTTACTGGTTTGAATTTCTTTAGTCCCATATTAAATAGCAGCGTAAATGTCTATGGTTTCACCTTTTGCCAATGTAATAATGGCTTTCTTGTAAGAACTTTTTCGGCCCGAAATAAATCTGGCTTTTGTACTTCGGTTTTTTACCTTTCCAATGGTGATTAGTGTATTGACACTATCAACATTGACACCGAACATGGTTTCAACTGCCTTTTTAATCTCAATCTTATTTGCATTTTTGTCTACTATAAAACCATAGACGCCCTGTTGATTGAGCTTTGCAAATTTCTCGTTGATTACCGGCTTCTTAAGGACTGGCATTTTAACTTAAAATTGTTTGTAAAATTTCTACTGTACCTTCTTCAAAAACAATGACATCCGTATTAATGAGGTCATAAGTATTAACATTTTGTATTGGAAGAATGGTTACTGATGGTATATTTCTTCCTGACAAGTAAAAATTAGAATTTACACCATTTGTGTAGAATACATATTTTTTACCACCCAAAGACATTGCCTCAAGCATTTTGATAAAATCTTTGGTTGAAGGAGTTCCTAAATTAACTGATTCCAAAAATGAAATCTTTCCTTCAGTAGCCTTGCTTGTCAAAACTGATTTTCTGGCGAGATCTTTAACTTTCTTGTTAAGTTTAAAATCGTAATCCCTTGGTCTTGGTCCAAATATTCTACCACCACCCACGAAAACAGGGGATTTCATAGAGCCAGCTCTTGCTCCTCCAGTACCTTTTTGCTTTTTAAGCTTTTTGGTAGTTCGGGCAATTTCTGCTCTTTCTTTTGCCTTGTGGGTTCCTTGCCTTTGATTGGCCAGGTGATGCTTTACATCCAAATAAACAGCATGTTCATTTGGTGTAATTGCGAAAATTGATTCCGGAAGAGAAACAGAACGACCTGTATTCTGTCCGTCTTTATTAATGACTGAAAGATTCATATCTCTATTTCTCTAAAATTACGTATGAATTATTATAACCTGGTAAAGAGCCGCTAACCAGAATCAGATTTTTTTCTGGCATCAGCTTAAGAATTCTTAAATTTTGAACTTTGACTCTGCTTCCGCCTGTTCTGCCGGCCATTTTCAGACCTTTGAATACTCTGGCTGGAAAAGAACAAGCTCCAATTGAACCTGGATGTCTTGCTCTGTTGTGCTGTCCGTGAGTTTGTCCACCAACACCAGCGAAGCCGTGTCTTTTAACAACACCTTGGAATCCTTTCCCTTTAGAAGTACCTATTCCATCTATATAATCTCCGATTTCGAAAATATTTAGATCTACTTCCTGACCTGGATTTAATCCAGATTTGAAGGTTCTGAATTCTACAAGCTTAAGTTTTGGAGTTGTTCCAGATTTTTTAAAGTGACCTGCCAAAGGTTTGGTGGTACTTTTCTCTCTTTTTTCTCCAAATCCAAGTTGAACAGCTGCGTAGCCATCCTTCTCCTTGGTTTTGACTTGTGTTACCACGTTTGGCGTAGCCTCCACTACAGTGCAGGCTATGCTGGCACCATCTTCACCATAGTAGGTGGTCATGCCAATTTTTTTTCCTATTATTCCAGACATTGTTATTATTGAATTTACTCGGCAGGCCGAGGGTTTCAAAATGGGAGTGCAAAATTAAGGAAAGAGATTGACGATCAAAACTTTTTTGTAAAAATATTTTAATTTTTGATTTTGAGACATTTAATTCCTGGTAAAAGGCTTTAATTGTTTCCATACGCCTCTTTTTATGTCTTCGTTTGCCAGCAATTTTGATATTGGTGGTAAATTGAATACATGTGTTTTTTCAAATAGTTGGTAGTTTGGCGTTTCATTAATGGATTTATTGTCATCAAAAATTAATAGAATTTCGTTGGTTATCTTTTCATCTGCTTTTGAAAATTCTGGCAACGTAATTTGATTGTCATAATAATGCCATAGAATTTCCTGTGTTTTGTAACCAAGCGAAGCACAAATTTTTTTAATCAATTCAGTTTCCTGAGGCAATAAATACGGGCTTTTGGGTATTGCTACTTTTACCAGCATTTCACTCATATATAGTATCTCCTCGGAAGGAAACAAGATTTCGCTTTCACTTGGTTTTAGTTCCATTCAAAATTGAATAATGATGATTTTAGTACTTGCAAATTTGGTTTATTATTTTGTTCAATAAGTTAATGGTTTGGTATTTTTCTTTGGGTGTAGGTCAAATTATAAAATTTGGTATGAGATTTAAAATTTTTTTATTCCTGTTATTTTTTGTCTCTTTATTTTTTATTAGATTTAAGGTATTGGGCCAGAGTGTTTTACGGCCTTGCCATACGGGTGATTTATGGGGGTATTGCGATCTCAATGAAACTATTGTTATAAAACAAGAATACCAGAAAGCCTATCCATTTATAGGTTCAATTGCACCAGTAGTACGGGATGACGGCTATTGGTGGTTTATAAATAAGAAAGGACATGTTATGTTTAATACAAGAAGGTGGTCAGACCAAACGCCTTTGGAGTCAGTAAATGGGTTGTTTAAAGTGCAATATTTCGACCCTGTTTTTGCCAATGTTACGGAGTACTACAACAAGGCAGGACTTCCTGTTAAAGTTGATTCTGTTTTCATAAAGAATGATACCATTCCGTACCGGATTTTCAATTTCGGGGAAGCACTGAAACTGGCTAATTCAAAAACCGGGACTCCGTATGGCGTCGATGGGATGAATTGTTCTGGTTTCGTACGTTTCATTTTTAAACCATTTGGAATAGAAATGCCCTATTATGCATCCGAAATAGGTGCAAAAGGAAGGGAAATATCAGAGGAGGAAATTCAACCCGGAGATTTGGTTTTTTTCTCGGGACAGTATAAGAACAACCAAGATGTGAATCATGTCGGGTTTGTTGTTTCTAAAATTGGTTCAGACTTTGAATTTATACATGCGTCTTCGTCTCAGGGAGTGGTAGTTAGCAAAAGTTCCAATCCATATTTCAAAGGAAGATTTCTATTTGCAAGACGGGTTTTCGGTTAGATCCTATTGAAATCTTTTTATAAAAGTGTTTTTTAGAGAGACAATTCCCCCAAGATTTTTTTTAAAATTAGCAACGCCACTGTTTACCTGTCCTTTCAAAGAGCAGGTTCCAAGGTCTAAAATTTCAATTTTTTCAGATATACAATATTGATAAATCCCGTTATGAAGAAGGACAACCGGACTCAATTTTCTGTGGATTAGGGAATCAGCAGTGTAAAAGACATATAATATTTCTTTATTCACCCTTATGGTTACGGCAATAGCAACTGTTTTTTCATCCTTTAGAACAGAAAAAAGCTGGTATTTTTCAGGAAAGTCTTTGAATGATTTTTCCAGACTAAGTCTATCCATACTTAACAAAAACCCTTTCCGCTCTCTACTTTCTTGTAATAGGTTGAAAGTTTCTTCCCAATTAGGAATTTCGACTTTTCGGAAAGTATAGCCCTCTCTTATTGATTTATTTAATTTCCATCTTTCTGACCTATGAAGGTGTTTTCTGAATTCTGAATTTACTTCAATATGAAAATTAAAGTCCTGAAATAAAATATTGAAACCATAGTTTTCATAGGCTTTTGAAATTAGAAATCCAGCTTCTTTATTGTATCCATCTGGCGGCATTGTTATTGTGATTGAAGTAACCTTTTCATCCCTCAGCCTAGCCAAAAGTTTTTCAATTAGTTGATTAGTAAGTGAATTAGAATAGGGACCTTGAATTTCTATGGAACCAAACGGAGCCTTCAAAGGACTAAATCCTTCCGCATTTTTTTTAAACCAGGCAATTCGGGCATTGGATATCCCCTGGCTTAATTCCATGATACAGGGTTCTCCCTGATTTGACAGAAATGGGTCCGTGTTATAAAAATACTGGTCTGCCAAATTTATGCGATTTCCTGACAAAGTTCTACTAAGACTCCTTCAGTGAATTTTGGGTGGATAAAAACTATCAATTTATTGTCAGCGCCTTTTTTGGGAATCTCGCTTATAAACTCAAAACCCAATTCTTTTAGCCTTGAAATTTCTTCCAAAAGATTATTGGTCTTTAAAGCCAGATGGTGCATTCCCTGGCCTTTTTTTTCTATATATTTTGATATAACACCATCCGGACTCAAGCTTTCCAAAAGTTCAATTTGGCTATTTCCGATTTGGAAGAAATGAGTTTCAACTTTTTCAGAGGCCACTGTTTCCGATTTGGTCATTTTAATTCCCAATAGCTTTTCGAAAGTGATTTTTGCTTTTTCAGGGTTAGAAACTGCAATTCCAAGGTGTTCTATGCTTTCAAACATATTTAAATTTTCGATTTTAAAAAGACAAAAAAAATCAAACAAAATTCTGTTTCCTAAGATTTATTCAGAATTGATTGTTGGGAAGAGTGAAAAAAAATATTTCAGTTTTGGACAGGAATTGTTTTTCGGCTTTCCTTTGAGAATTCAAAAGGGTTTTAAGTATTCATTTTACAAGCAATTTTGCATCGGTATAAAAATTAAAGAATTAAAGATGGTTTTCTTGGGTTTAATTACTTGGCTTTCAGTATTTTTCAATGGTGCTGTTTTTTCTAAAAATGAAAATCATGACGTCATCCTTAAATTTTCGAAGCTAAAAACAAAAAAAGGAAAAATTCTGATTTCAATTTTTAAATCAGCAAGGGGATTTCCACAGGATGAAAAAAGTGCTTTTAAATCTTTTGTTGAAGACCCGAAAGAGGAAATAGTATTGAAAAATATTCCACCAGGTAAGTACGCCATAGCCTTATTGCATGATGAGGATGGCAATTTCAAAATGACCTATAACATTTTGCATTTGCCAAAGGAGGGATTTGCATTTAGTAATTACAAATCATCTTTGCTGAATATCCCGGATTTTGATGATGCTATGTTTGAGCATCAAAGCAAGACCACCAATCTTGAAATAACAATGGTTTACTAGTTTTTTCTTTTTTGTAGCTTGTTGGGATTTTTTACTAAGCACAAATCATAATTGAAATACATAGTTTTGGGCTTTTAAAAATTAAAATCAAAAATGTCCAGACAAAAAAGTAAGCGTTTTGCGGAGAGCAAAATAATGCCCAATATTATAGAAATGGGTAAACCTAACTTTTTAGAAATGGCTGGAAAATGGAATTCAGATTTTTTTTTGAATACCCAGCCTCTGGTCGTTGAACTAGCTTGTGGAAAAGGGGAATATAGTTTTGGATTGGGTAAGGCCTTCCCTGAAAAGAACTTTGTAGGAATGGATATAAAGGGTTCCAGAATTTATGTTGGTGCCAGGTCTGCAATAGAAAGTGACCTTTCTAATGTTGCTTTTTTACGTGGTAAGATTGAAAATCTAAGGTCTTTTTTTGGCTGGAAGGAAGTGGATGAACTATGGATCACATTTCCTGATCCACGACCCAGGGATAAAGATGAAAAAAAGAGGCTCACCTTCTCCAGGTTTTTAAAGTTGTACCAGCATGTGATTAAAGCCAATTCGATTATTCACCTAAAAACCGACAACCGTTCCCTCATGGATTATACTGTGCAATCTGTCACTGACCTGGGAGGTGAAATATTAGTTCTAACCCACGACTTATATGAATCTGACTGGCGGGAAGAGCATTTGGGTATCAAGACCTATTTTGAAAATAAGTTTACCCAAAAAGGATTTAAGATAAATTATTTGAAATTCAGATTGCCAGAATTAAGCGAACCAGAAGGAACTATACCTCCAATCTTTTTCAGAAAAGAAGAAATGGGTTGAGTTGGGATTCGATTTCCATAGGAAGTTTGATAAAAAGGGAATAACCAGAAACGCATTTAATTACTGGCTTTTAAAAAAAAAAGAGGGTCGAAAGACCCTCTTTTTTTTATTCTTCTTCATAATTTCCTCCGCCATCACCCATTTGGGCATAGCTTACATACTTTTCAAAGTCTTTCTGGTATTTATCTGCCAAATCATTTTGCCCGGCACCTTTATAGGCCATAAATAATTGTTGCAAAACATATACGTTGGTTTGAATATCAAATGAAAATCTCGCTGGATTTTTTACTTGATATTCGAGGTCGTCCATGGCTCTTTTATGCATGGTTGTTGAGATTTCATCTGCTAGTTTTTTGTTCCCTATTTCAAGCAACAATGGAATAAACTGAGGTGTGTACACATCATATGCTGTCGCCTTGTCAGGCATAATTTTGAAACAATATTCCAGAACTTCTTTTGCTTTTTGTTTTTTTGACTTTTCCCCTTCAGACTGATTTGTCAGGTTGGTTAGTTTGGAAGTATCTCCTTCAAAATTAGCTTCATTCAGCAATTGTGAAGCCAGCATATAAAATGATTTTCTGGCATTAAGTGGAAATCGTTTGTAGTTTTCGTCATAGTAAACTTTTGGATTATCCAGATTTCTCCAGAACATTTTCTTCATCATGTTCTCATACATAACTGGTGTGTTCACAACTCCATCACTTGCGCCGGGATTGTAAATTGGCATTAGACGATATGCAAGACCCTCCAATTGCATGTAAGGCTTTAAATTCAAATAAGAAGAACCAGATAGGGTAGTTGAAAAATATATTGGTCTGGACCAGTCCATATTAGCCAGAATGTTGAGCACTACAAAATCATTTTTGTACAATGCATTTTTCCCAATTGTCCAGGTTATATTTTTTACGACCTTATTTTTGTCTTTGGCCGGTATCCAATCCATTTCGGCAACTGTTGCACTATCTACATCGAGAGACAAAGTTTTGGTAGGATAGGAGGCAATGCTTTTCCCACCCTGGGTAGCAACCATAACCGCAGAATTTTCATTTTCAATGAGTTTCATCAGCATTTTCAGGTCGATTCCGCCTTTAACAGCCGTATTTTCATAGAAAGGAATGTAATCATTTTTTCCTTGAATGTAATGCTTAAGTTCAAGGGAAATAGGCAATGGAGTTGATTCGTAGGCTTTCTTCTTCATCTGCCCAACATACCAATCTGTGCCTAGTAATGAGAGGTTACAGACTCTTACATCAGTTCGGAATCCTTCTACTTCCTGAGCATACCACAATGGGAATGTATCGTTATCGCCCCCGGTAAATAGAATGGCGTTCTTTGCACAAGAGTTCAGCAGATTTTTTGCCGAATCTACAGAGTGGTATCTATCAGATCTGTCATGATCGTCCCAGGCATCTTTTGCCATTACCGTTGGGACAATTAAACAAAGTATTGTAGAAATGACACCTGCAAGCGCCTGATTTTTAAGGAGCTTGGTTAGATAATCAGCAATGAATAAAACCCCCAAACCAATCCAAATACAAAAGGCATAATATGAGCCGGCAAAGGTATAATCCCTTTCCCTTGGCTCCACGGGTGGTTGATTGAGATAAATGACAATGGCAATTCCCGTGAAGAAAAACAAAAGCCCGACGATAAAAGCATTTTTACCCTTTCTTTTGAGTTGAAAAATTAAACCTGCAATGCCCAAAAGAAAAGGCAAGGCATAATATTTATTTCTTCCCCGGTTTTCTGAAATGGATTCAGGAAGCCCTTTATCACTTGAAAACGGCGATAAAACCCCTGCGTCCTGATTATCTGATTCTCTTCCAATAAAGTTCCAACCAAAATATCTCCAATACATATGCCCAATCTGGTATTTAAAAAGGAAGGCTATATTTTGTCCGAAAGATGGTTTTGCTTCGGGGTCGGCAGGTAATTTAACCCATCTTTTGTACGCTGCTATATGGTTTCCTTGTGGGCTGTAAATTCTTGGCAGCAGGGTTTTGTCTTTGCTGGAATACTCCTGAACCAGTTTCTTTTCGATAACATCATATTTATCTTTCCCTTTCAAATATACAGGATCACCTTCCTTGGTTGCAATTGGGGAAGCATTATACTGAGGACCGTAAAGTAAAGGTCTGTCACCATACTGTTCTCGCTTGAGATAACTAACAAAAGTAATCGCGTTTTCAGGGTCATTTTCGTCAATTGGCGGATTAAAATTGGACCTGATTAGAATAATTCCGTATGACGCATAACCTATCAAAACGAAGGAAAAACAAAGCAAAGCCATATTGGCAAGGGTTTTTGAGTGTTTTTGGGTGTAGATTATGCCATAAACCAATGAACCCAAAAAGACAAAAACGAAAAATAATATTCCCGAATTGAAGGGAAGTCCAAGACTGTTGACAAAGAAGATTTCAAAACTATTGGCAATTGAAGGCAAACCAGTTATAACTCCAACCTGTATCACGCCTAAAATCACAAGACTTACAAGAAAAGTATAGACCAAACCTTTGATGGAATTATCGTACCTCCTGAAATAATAGACATATGCCATTGCAGGTATAGTAACGAGATTTAACAAGTGAACTCCTATCGAAAGGCCCATCATGTAAGCAATGAAAATTAGCCATCTGTCAGCCAGAGGCTCATCCGCTACAGCATCCCATTTAAGGATTGCCCAGAACACGATTGCTGTGAAAAAACTTGACATGGCATAGACTTCGGCTTCAGCCGCTGAAAACCAGGCTGAATCACTAAAAGTATAGGCCAAACCTCCAATAAGACCGGCTCCCAAAATCCCAATAGATTGGGTATTTGTAATTTCCTGTCCTTTTTCAACAACAAGTTTTCGTGCCAGCAAGGTAATTGACCAGAATAAAAACAAGGACGAAAAGGAGGAACATAGGACAGAAACCATATTAACCCAAAAAGCAACCTGGGTAACATCTGAGCCTGCAAGCATAGAAAACAAACGGCCGACCAATAGAAAGAACGGCGCCCCTGGAGGATGCGGAACCATTAGTTTGTAGGATACAGCGATGAATTCACCGCAATCCCAGAAGCTGCCAGTTGGTTCGGTGGTTACAGTGTAGGTATAAGTTGCAATGGCAAAAACCAGCCAGCCAACAAGATTATTAGATCTTTGGAATGAGGTCATGAATAACTAAATAGTCTTGAAAAAGAATATCAAAAAAAGGAGAGTTTTTATTCTCGGTTTAACAGAGCGCAAAACTAGTTAAAAACAAGGCTTTGCCAAGTTTTCATTCAACTACATTTTTTTTAAGCAAAGGAATTGAAGTTTTTAGCTGAAATTTTACCAATTTTCCGGCGCTGAAATTTGATTCTATGCTAAAAATCATTCAAGGTACTGTCTGTTTGTTGGTTCTGTTGATTACCCAGTTCTCCTGTTCTGAAGGAGAACCTGAAAAAGCGAAGTCCGACATCGAAGAGAAGGAACAAGTAAAAAGTTCATTTATAGAAATTCCAAATTGGGCAGGTTCTTACCAGGATACTTTGCCTTGTAAAGATTGCGTTGGACAATTAACTAAAATAGACCTGAATAGCGACTCAACATATAAAAAGTCGATTGTATTACTTGGGAAAGAGCCTGTTTTTGACAATTCATTCAGCTTTTCCGGTAAGCTGGCTTTTAATAGCCTTGACCAGACATTTTCAATTGGACCAGATTCGGACTCATTATTTACCCGCTTTATATTGGAAGGAGATTCTGTTTTGAAGTTTTTGGATAGAAAAGGAGTGGTGGAAAAGAAGCAGAATTTTTGGCTTCCAAAGATCAGGTAAATATTATTCAGGACAATAAACAATCACATCCCAAACGGTTCTTCCATCATTACAACTACCTAAACCATAAATGGTTAGTTCTCTTCCTTTGGCTGGATCATAATCAAAAAAGTAATCTTTAAAATTGGGAAGTATACCAGTTGTTAAAAAACCTTCTGCGGGCCCATTTGGAGATTTACATCTTGGATATTTTCCTTCCGGTAGCAGAGCACCTGCTG
Organism: Cytophagaceae bacterium; assembly: GCA_027485575.1. Classification (GTDB taxonomy): domain Bacteria; phylum Bacteroidota; class Bacteroidia; order Cytophagales; family Flexibacteraceae; genus CAMDMI01. The sequence goes on along the minus strand of JAIXQU010000091.1, from coordinate 5,873 downwards.
TACTTATTACATAATTATTATTGAACTTTATATCAATCCGGTCTCCAACGGTATAGGTAAAACATCGGATTCTTACCCTTCCTTTCTTTTCGCCCAATTGAACCTTTCTAATGGTTAATCCAACGGAGCCATGAAGTGTATCTACGATGGGGGGGACACGAAGTGTATCTGCGCAATTCAGCTTTGGTAAAACATCAATGTTGGTGGTGGTCGTATCCGTTATATAGTTTATTTCTTTACCTAAGTATTTTCCGCAAATTTCTGCGCTGTACGAAAAATTAAATGCGCCTTCTTTTACAAATTTAGGTATCAAAGTTTCGAGATAATATTCAGTTCCATTATCCTCTACTTTAACCGGTGTTTTCCAATATCCATTTGACCCACTTACCTGAATATAGGCATTGCAGATTCTAAATCCTGCAGGTAGATTAAAAGGAAGTCCATTTTGAGTGAATTTAAAAGGCAAATAAATCTGAACCCCTTGTGCAAGTTCGATTATCCTTTGCGTACCCGATAAACTTAATAACGGAAAGCCATTATTTGATGGATCAAGGATTGAATTTAAAAATAGTTTATCTCTTGGAATTTCTTCTCCATCATAATAATGTCCTTCCATTTGAAGAACTTTATTCAGACCATCTCTATTTGCAACCGGATCAATTCCGAGAAGGGCAGGTGATGTTAAATCATTTTCTTTAGAGCATGACTGAAGAAAAGCAAAGGAAGAAATTAAAATAAGGACTCTTAATAGTATTTTCATTGCTAGTTAAAAGTTACTGTGGCCTGAACCGATAGTTGAAGGTTTTTCATATTGGCACCCTCCTTAAAAAAAGTTGAACTTGAATTACCCATAACCCGAATTCCAAACATATTTGTAATGTTATATCCTGCTCCAAAATTCCAACTAACTCCTCCGGATTTTATTAAATCAGATGAAAGCTTTTCCTCAGGACCTGTTTGGTCTGTATTAAACGGACCATTATAGGCTTTGTCACCTTCGGTACTTCTTTTTAAACTAAAGTTTTTTTTACCGGATAAAAACCAATCAAAGGAGGGTCCAACATCCAAATACAATTTGCCTCCATATCTGAAAAGAATGAGTGTGGATAAAAAATTGGCCTTATATGTTTCTGAAATTGATGTTTTGTCAGTATAGTCCAGGCCTTTATTTTCCATAATAAATTCGGAGCCAAAACCCCTTCTTAAATAAGAAAGACCTATACTAAAACCTATATATTCTAAAAAATTTCCCTGGTTTAAAACTGGATGAACCCTGAACTGCCCGCCAAAAGTAAAGCCATTGAAATCATTTGTTTTGATTTCTGATGGGAATAATTCAGACCTTGACTGATAAAATTCATTTTGAAATTCAATGAAGCTCCCGGATGCATAGTTTAAAGCCGCACCCACAAAAAGATCACCATTAAACATCTTAATATTTGAACCTCCCTTGCCGCCTTTTGACCTATTTCCAGATGACCTTTTTTTTGGCCTTTTCTTTTTTCCAGAATGATATTGCGAAAAATTGGTTTCAGGGGAATAAGAGATTAAATCAATATCAGCGAATGGGGGTGAATTTACTTCACCTTGCGCAGCGAATACACAAAACACAAAGTAAAGAAGGGCGGTATAAAAATATTTGATTTTCATTTTTTCAAAATTGAATAATACTTTCAAGTTCCCTTTTAGTAATCCTTTATAGAAAACAAAACCAATTGGTAACCCATCTTTTAAATTCCCTGATTTAAAAATGAAATATAAGAAATTCAATCACAAATAAGTCAATAGAAAATCAACCTATTGCCTGAGAAAGATCTTCTTTCAGGTCCTTGATATCTTCCAACCCCACACTTAGCCTTATTAAAGTATCTTTTAATCCATTTTTTTCTCTTTCCTCCTTTGGAATACTGGCGTGAGTCATAGAAGCAGGATGAGTACAAAGAGATTCTACACCTCCCAGGGATTCTGCAAGGGTGAAAAGTTTAAGATTTTCCATCAACTTAACGGCCTCTGCGAGGTCATCATTTTTTAAAGTAAATGAAACCATTCCACCAAAATCATTCATCTGGCTTGAGGCCAATGCATGTCCCACATGGTGTGGCAATCCCGGATAATAAACATGCCCTACTTTAGGATGTCGATAAAGCCAATCTGCTATTTCCCTGCCGTTTTGACAATGTCTTTCCATCCTTACATGAAGTGTTTTTAGCCCTCTAAGAACCAAAAAACAATCCATTGGGCCTGGGGTGGCGCCGGTAGCATTTTGGATAAATGCCAACTTTTGGTGCAAAGCATCATCTTTTACAATTAATGCCCCCATTACCACATCTGAATGGCCAGCCATATATTTTGTCAAAGAATGCATTACAATATCTGCACCAAGTGACAATGGATTTTGAAGAAACGGAGTTGCAAAAGTATTGTCCACAGCCAGCAGCAGACCTTTTTGATTGGTTACTGACGAAAGAGATAAAATATCTACAATCTGAAGCAAAGGGTTTGTTGGTGTTTCCACCCAAACCAATTTGGTATTTGAATTGAGAAACGGAATAATATCTTCTCCGGATTGAATCTTTACGAAGTGAAATTTGATGCCAAATTCCTGGAAAACTTTGGTAAACAATCTATAAGTTCCACCATATAGGTCAGAAGAAGCAACCACTTCATCTCCTGGTTTTAGAATTTTCATAACCGCATCAGTTGCCGCCAAACCGGTTGCAAAGCAAATCCCATACTTTCCGTTTTCAAGTGCGGCAAGGTTGTTTTGCAAAACTGTTCTTGTTGGATTGTGAGTCCTTGAATATTCATATCCTTTATGCACTCCCGGTGAGGTTTGTGCATAGGTGGAAGTCTGAAAGATTGGGGTCATAACAGCTCCTGTGGTAGGGTCAGGTTCAATACCTGCATGTATTAATTTGGTGGCAAATTCCATTGATTGTATAATAATTAAACTCAGGCAAAACTAATAATATTGAGAGCGTAGAAAGCGCTTCTTTTTAAGATTTTAATTTATTTTTCAAAAAAAAAGCCAACTCAATTCGAGTTGGCTTTTTTTTATTTTGTTTAAGTTACACCTTAATTTCAACTTCAACTCCGGATGGAAGTTCAAGTTTCATCAAAGCATCTACTGTTTTTGAACTAGTACTGTAGATATCAACCAATCTTTTGTAAGTAGACAATGAAAATTGGTCTCTTGATTTTTTATTTACGTGAGGAGACCTCAATACAGTAAAAATTTCTTTTTCAGTCGGCAAAGGAATAGGACCGCTAACGATTGCACCAGTCGCCTTTACTGCACGAACAATTTTTTCAGAAGACTTGTCTACCAATGTGTGGTCGAAAGACTTTAGTTTTATTCTAATTTTCTGATTCATAATTCTATAATCTTTATGCGGTTACGCCTTTTGCTTTTGATATAATTCCTTCTGCAAGGTTTTGTGGAACAAATTCATAATGTGCAAATGTTAAGTTTGCAGTTGCCCGACCTGAGGACATTGTCCGTAAGTCTGTTACATAACCAAATAATTCTGACAATGGAACATCTGCCTTGATAACCTGTGAACCAGCTTTTGTATCCATTCCCTTCATCATACCTCTTCTTCTGTTCAAATCTCCGGTTATTGGTCCGGTGTATTCATCAGGAGTAACAACTTCTACAGCCATGATTGGTTCAAGGATTTTTACACCAGCATTTCTCGCAGCTTCTTTGAAACCAATTCTAGCTGCCATTTCGAAAGATAGAGAGTCAGAATCGACATCATGGTACGAACCGTGGAATATTCTAACTTTCATTGAATCAATTGGATAACCAGCTAACGAACCGTTTTTCATTGAGTCGGCAAATCCTTTTTGAATGGCAGGTATAAATTCTTTTGGAATAACACCACCAACAATTGCATTCACAAATTCAAGTCCAGGCTTGCCATCTTCTCTAGGACCAAGGTCAAAATTGATATCCGCAAATTTACCTCTACCACCAGTTTGCTTTTTGTAAACTTCCCTGTGGGTAGTGGTTTTAGTTAAAGCTTCCTTGTATGCAACTTGCGGTGCACCTTGGTTTACTTCCACATTGAATTCTCTTCTCATCCTGTCGATGATAATTTCAAGGTGAAGCTCTCCCATTCCACGAATGATGGTTTGACCCGTTTCTTCGTTAGATTCAACTTTAAGCGTTGGATCTTCTTCAATCAACTTTCCGATTGCTTTAGAAAAATTGTCTTGATCGGCAGTTTTCTTAGGCTCAATTGCATAACCAATTACCGGATCTGGAAAATCCATAGATTCCAATACAATTGGCGCATTTTCTGCAGAAAGTGTATCTCCCGTTTTAATGTCTTTAAATCCAACAACAGCACCTATATCTCCAGCTTCCAGCCGCTCAATTTGGTTTTGTTTATTGGCATGCATTTGAAAAATTCTTGAAATTCTTTCTTTGCTTCCGGATCTGTTATTCAAAACATAAGAACCAGACTCAAGTACTCCCGAGTAAGCTCTTATAAAACAAAGTCTTCCAACATAAGGATCTGTTGCAATCTTAAATGCCAAGGCACAGAAAGGATCCGTAATGGTTGGTTTTCTTTCAATTTCTGCTTCAGTCCTTGGATCGATACCTGTAATGCTTTGCTTATCCATTGGTGATGGAAGGAGCGCCATTACATAATCCAGCATAGTTTGTACTCCTTTATTTTTGAAAGAAGAACCACATAGCATAGGAACAATTTTCATGCTTACAGTAGCTGCTCGCAAAGCTGCAAGAATTTCATCTTCTGAAATTGAAGTAGGATCTTCAAAATACTTTTCCATCAAAGTATCATCAAACTCAGCTACTGCCTCAAGAAGTTTTTCTCTATATTCTTTGGCTTCCTCCAACATATCATCAGGAATAGGAATCTCAACAAAGGTCATTCCTTTGTCATGCTCATTCCATTTAATACCTCTGAAGTTAACCAAATCAACTACACCCTGAAACTGGTCTTCAGAACCAATTGGCAATTGAAGAGGTACAGCATAGCTGCCTAGCATCTCCTTAACTTGCTTGCAAACGTTTAGGAAATCTGCGCCTGACCTGTCCATTTTGTTTACGAATCCAACTCTGGCAACATTGTAGTTGTTTGCCAATCTCCAGTTGGTTTCAGATTGTGGCTCAACACCATCAACCGCTGAAAACAAAAACACCAATCCATCCAATACCCTTAATGACCGATTTACCTCTACTGTAAAATCTACGTGTCCTGGGGTATCAATGATGTTGATATGATAATTTTTTTCTCTGTATTTCCATTCTACTGTTGTTGCAGCAGAAGTAATTGTGATTCCTCTTTCTTGTTCCTGAGCCATCCAGTCCATAGTGGCAGCACCATCATGAACTTCTCCGATTTTATGACTAACTCCAGAATAATATAGAATTCGTTCAGTTGTCGTTGTTTTTCCAGCATCAATGTGAGCTGCAATTCCAATATTTCTGGTATATTTAAGATCTCTTGCCATTTCTTTATTTTCTTAGAATCTGAAGTGTGAAAATGCCTTATTCGCTTCAGCCATTCTATGTGTATCGTCTTTCTTTTTTACTGCTGCACCTTCGCCTTTTGCTGCTGCAACAATTTCACCTGCTAATCTTTCGGTCATGGTTTTTTCACTTCTCCTTCGAGAATATAAAATCATCCATTTGATTCCCATTGCAAGTTTTCTGGCTGGTCTCACTTCAGAAGGAACCTGGAAAGTTGCACCTCCCACTCTTCTGCTTCTTACTTCCACCCCAGGCATTATGTTATTCAAGGCTCTTTTAAATACCTCTAAACCATCTTCCTGTGTCTTTTTCGTTACTAAATCACAAGCATCATAGAAAATACTATATGCAATGGACTTTTTGCCAT